>JBJEJM010000001.1:0-1965 GCA_051878075.1 Clostridium sp.
TTTAAGGGATGGGCATATTCATTCACCTTTTTGTCCTCATGGAACAAGTGATTCGCTTGAATCTTATGTAGAAGAAGCTTTAAAACATAATTTAGTAGAGATGAGCTTTACAGAACATATGCCTTTTCCGTTATACTTTTTAGAGGACAAGGAATTTCAGGATGAATGTGCAGCATCAAAAGATAAAATATATGATTATTTTGAAGCAGTAAAAGAAATTAAAGAAAAATATAAAAATAAGATTAAAATAAATCTGGGAATGGAAGTTGATTTCTTAGATGGATTTGAAAAAGAAACAAAAGAACTTTTAAATGAATATGGTCCATATCTTGAGGATGGGTTATTATCAGTACACTTTATAAAGATAGGTGATAAATACACTGATATTGATGGAGAAGATGGATTTAAGAGAGCTGTAGATTACTATGGAAGCGTTGAAAAAGTTTATGACAAGTATTATGAAACTATTATAAAGGCAGTAAAAAGTGACTTGGGAGATTATAAGCCAAAGCGTATAGGGCATCCTAATTTAATAAGAATATTCAATAAGCTTTATCCGATTGAATATAAAAATAATGAACTTTTAGAATCCTTGGCAAAAGCAATTAAGGAAAGAGATTATGAAGTTGACATTAACACTGCTGGATTAAGAAAACCCTATTGTGGTGAAATCTATGTATGTGGTTTTTTTAAGGAATTGGTAGAAAAGTATGCAATAAAAACAGTATATGGATCTGATTCTCACACTTCAACTGATGTAGCGAGAGATTTTGATAAGGAATAGTTTGTTGTATGGGAGAATGATTATGAAAATGGGCAGGGAATTTATAGATGAAATAACTTCATATATTTTTGTTGAAAATGAAATAAAAAATGCAGATATAATTTTTGTACCAGGAAGTCTGTATCCAGAACCTATGGAAAAAGCAGCAGAATTATATTTGGATGGGTATGCACCATATATACTTCCTTCTGGTAAATTCAGCATGAAGTTCAGTCATTTCACAAAGCCAGAAAGTAAAAACAACATATATAACAAAGATTATGCAACAGAGTTTGAATTTTTAAAAGATGTGGCTCTCAAAAAAGGTATACCTGAAGAAGCTATATTAAAAGAAGATTCAGCGACATGGACAAAGCAAAATGCTTTTAATTCAAGAAAAGTAACAGACAGTCTGGGATTAAAAATTCAAAAGGCAATAATATGCTGTAAATCATTCCATGCAAAGAGATGTCTTATGTTTTACAGCTGGGCCTATCCAGAAACAGAATTTCTAGTATGTCCTGTTAATATTAATGGCATAACTAAAGAAAATTGGTTTAAAACAGATTATGGAATAGAGTCAGTAATGGGTGAACTGTCACGATGTGGAGGGCAGTTTAAAAATGCTGTTCACATATGGGGGGATTAAATGAAGATTCGTAATGATTATACATGTCCTTTAGAAATCGTACATGATGTTATAAAAGGAAAGTGGAAAACTATTTTGGTTTTTCAATTAAGAAAAGGGAATAAGACTTTTTCACAATTAAGTCGTTCTATTGAAGGCATATCAGAAAAAATGCTGCTTCAGCATCTTAGAGAACTACGTGAATTTGGAATTGTAGATAAGATCACAGGTGAAGGGTATCCTCTCCATGTTGAATATTTTCTGACTGATAGAGGAAAGAAAATGCTTGAAGCAGTGTTGATTATGCAGAATATTGGAATAGATTATATGATGGAACATGGACAGTCAGAGACATTAAAGAAGAAAGGCATTACTGTCAGTGCTGATATACTTACAAAAAAGTAAGTAATTTACTTCTAAATTTATAAGGTTATAATTTTTATTAAGATTAATATAATAATTGTAATTCTATAAAATATGAGGTGAAATTTATGAATATAGGATTGGTTTTAGTAGATATTCAGAATGATTATTTTAAGGGAGGTAAAGCTGAGTTATTTCAGCCAGAAAAGGC
>JBJEJM010000002.1:0-5928 GCA_051878075.1 Clostridium sp.
TTTTATTTTAATTTTAATGATGCGTTAAATCTGCATGGATTATAGTATCCATCAGTTATTTTCCATCCTTTGAAAAATTCTTTTGTATATAATAAATGAGTATCTCTATGTGATGTTATAGGAAGATCTCCAATAAAAATTGCTTCTTTAGCTACTCTTTTTAATTCATTAATTGCTTGAGTTGCGTATTCAAGACTAGGGAAGTAGTGAAAAGCTCCAAAACAAAATACTTTATCAAAGCTTTTATCTTTAAATATTAAGTCATTAGCTTCACCATGTAATACAGAATTTTTTAATAATTCTATATGTCTTTTTACTAAAGTAGTTGAGTAATCTACTCCTACATATTGAGCACAGTGTATATATTGTGCTAGTCCACCTGCACCACATGCAACTTCAAGAACTTTATCAGTTTCTTTTATATCGAGTTCTTTAATTATATTCTGAGCGATTTCTTTTACATTAGCAGTAGTAGCTTCATAACCATCAAGTTCTTCAAGATTGTTTGTTTCGCCACGACCTTTCCTTTCCCATACTTCTTTCCAATAAGACATATCTTCCATTATTATAATCCTCCTTAAATTAAATATATAAAAATGTTTAAATAAAGTTCATTTATTGAACAACTAAATAATACCATTGTTCGGTGTTCATTGCAACATGTTCAATAAATGTGAGTAAGTAACATAAAAAGAAAATATATCAATAAAAAGAAAAAAATGTTGTAAAATAATGCAAAAAGAATTATAATTTAATAGATTAGAGAAGTCAGGGGGCGATATCGTGACAGAGTCTTTAAATTTTATATTAATTATAATACAGCTTGTTCTTTTCATTCACACGATATCTTGTTGCTCTGAAAAAAATACAATAAAAAAGGATTTATTTCTGCTTACTATTTTATTTGTAGTTAATTTTTTTTCAATAAGTGTAGCAGGAGAAATAAGCATTTTTAATATATTACTACATATATTAACAGTTGCACTGATATATTTCTGCTATAGTGAAGATTATAAAATAAGAATTATAAATAGTTCTTTTTTTTATATTTTTAATAGTATCATAACAATAATATCAATGAGTATCTCCAAATTATATATGAATATAATTAATTATCGAGTAGATACACATTTCTTAATAGATATAATATATTTTATTTTATATATTTTTTCTGCAATTATATATTTATACAGAATAAAGAGTATATGTAAATTATATCATGATAAAAAAAAGAGTGATGAAATAATAATATATAGTTTTATATTAGAATTCGTTCTTGCCCCATTAAATGGGATATATTCTAGTGAAGATAGTTTTATTGTAGAACTTATAATAATTATAGAGCAAATTTTTATAGCTGTTGTAGGATTATATTTTTACAAATTATACATGAAAACTGATAGTATATTTGAATTAAACAAAGAATTAGAATTGAAAAATTTAGAGTTAAAGAAAATTAAAGACAAAAATTTAAATATAGTGAGTTATTTGAGACAATTATATGCTCATAATAATAAAGAAGAAATAGGAAATTTGCTGAAAGAAATAATTAATGGGAATGAAAATATAGTTAAAGAAAAGATTGAACATGATGCAAGTGAAGATACCCTCATTGGAATTTGTGCGAGAAATATAAAGAAAAGTGGAATCAATATTGATTTAAATGATTCATATGATATTTCATTTTGTGACATGAATCATTTGGATTTATATAGAATAATAACAAACATATTAAATAATGCTGTCAGAGCATTAGAAGGAAGAAAAGATAAAAAGATAAGTATTCGTACATATAAGAGTGGAAAAAATGCAGTAATAGAAATAGAAAATAACGGTCCTATGATAAAGGAAGAAGATATGAGAAACATATTTAAACAAGGGTTCACTACTAAAGATAATAATGATAGTTCTCATGGATATGGATTGAGTATAGTAAAAGAACTTATAGAAAATAGAAATGGAAAAATAGAAGTAAGGAGCACTGAATTACTTACGATGTTTAGAATTGTTCTGCCAATTAAACAGATTAGTAAGTATTAAGATGAATAATTATGAGTAAGGAATATCTATTAATAAGAATTATTGATATGCTATTCAAAAGCATAACTTTTGCACTATTAATTAATGAGTGTACTAATTATTCAAAACAGAATGAGAAAAAAAGAAAATATTTTTATATTGCAGCATTATTCTTATGTCAGTTTTTTATATCTTTATTTATAAAAAACAATATAATATTATTGTTATGTCTATTTAATATAACTGGACTTATTATTACTATAATTATTTATCATAAAGAAAAATTAAGGGCAGTAGCAGGATTTTCTTTTGTTTATTACATATTAATGGCTTATAATATATTTAATAAGGATGGGTATAAGTATACTATACACATTATTGATAATGATAATATGCATAATGTAATATATTATAATTTTACTGAAATTTTTCTTTTAAGCATAATACTTATAATATTGAAGTTAAAAAAGAAATCAATAATAAATATGTTAGAATTAATAATTCAAAATAATAAATTATTTATTATGTTTATAAGTGGACAGTTAATTTTAAATATAATACTAGCTTTTATAATATGTTTTGGTGATGAATATCTGCAGGGAATAAAGATTATATTTGCTGCTTTAATATTTAGTATAATGATTTTAATTATAAATTATATTGAAAATCTTATGAAAAAGTCACGTGTTGTTGAACAGGTTAATAGTGAATTAGAAATTGAAAATAATGAGCTTAGGAAGATTAAGCATGATTATGGTGCACAGGTATCATATTTATATGGTATGTTTTTGTTGAAAAGATGGGATGATTTGAAGGAATCTTTAGATAAAATAATAGAAACTAATAATTGTATTTCAAGTCCATTTATTATAAGCAGTAAAAATGATTCTTTAATAAAAGATGCATTAGAATCAATTTTAGATAAAGGTGTTCATGTAGTGATAGAAGAAAATGTAGCATTGGAAAATATACATATTACTAAAGATGATCTATTTTTTATAATAAGGAATGTTGGAAAGATATTTTCGGATTTAATTGAACAAGAAGGAATAATAAGTGTAAAAGTTAATTTATCTGGGAAAAATATTGTGATAGATGCAGAAGCCTTTCGTGTAGGAGGCAATATTAATATAAAAAATAAATTAGAGATTTTAGAAAAGTTTAAAACTATAGATTATTTAATAAAAAATAATAACGGAGATATATATTTTAATAGCAACAAGGTTTTAATGCAGATAAAGATATTATTTCCAAGTTAATAAAAATGCATGTTATGCATTTTTATTTTTAATTAAATTTCAATAAAAAATATTTTTATCAATATAAAATATATAAGTTTTTGAAAATATATTTTAAAAATGAAAATAATGGTGTAAACTTATAATAAGGCTTTAAGCCATAAAACCTAACATTATACAAAAGGGGTGCTATAGAATGTATAAAATAATAAGCAAAAGGGAGCTAACAGGAAATATTTTTTTAATGGAAATAGAAGCTCCTAGAGTAGCAAAATCAGCAAAGCCAGGTCAATTCATCATTATTAAAAATGACGAAAAAGGGGAAAGAATTCCTCTAACAATTGCAGATTATGATGAAAATAGGGGAACTGTTACAATAGTTTTCCAAACAGTAGGTAAAAGTACTAAGGAATTAGCTACATATGAAGCTGGGGAATTCGTAAGTGACTTTGTTGGACCTCTTGGTCAGCCTAGTGAGTTAATAAAAGAGGATTTAGAAGAATTAAGAAAGAAAAAAATTATATTCATAGCAGGTGGAGTTGGAGCTGCACCAGTATATCCACAAGTGAAATGGATGAAAGAGCATGGAGTAGATGTTGATGTTATATTAGGAAGCAGAAATAAAGAACTGCTTATATATGAAGATGAATTAAAAGCAGTTGCTGGAAATCTTTATGTAACAACTGATGATGGTTCATATGGATTTAAGGGGACTGGATCAGATATGCTTAAGGAACTTGTCAACAATCAAGGTAAAAAATATGATCATGCTGTTGTTATTGGACCAATGATAATGATGAAATTTACTTCTATGTTAACTAAAGAATTAAACATACCAACTACAGTAAGCTTAAATCCTATTATGGTTGATGGTACAGGCATGTGTGGAGCCTGCAGAGTTACTGTTGGTGGAGAAGTTAAATTTGCTTGTGTTGATGGACCGGAATTCGATGGCCATTTAGTAAATTACGATGAATCAATGAGAAGACAAGCTATGTATAAAACAGAAGAAGGCAGAGCTATCTTAAAATTTGAAGAAGGAAATACTCATAGTCATGGTGGCTGTGGATGCAGAGGTGATAAGTAATGGATATGAATGAAAGATTAGTAAGGGTTCCAGTAAGAGAGCAGGATCCAAAGGTAAGGGCTACAAATTTTGAAGAAGTTTGTTTAGGATATAATGAAGAAGAAGCAGTTAAAGAAGCTTCAAGATGTTTAAATTGTAAAAATCCTCAATGTAGAAAAGGATGTCCAGTATCAATAGATATACCTGCTTTTATTTCTAAGGTTAAAGATAGAGATTTTGAAGGTGCAGCTAAAGAAATAGCTAAGTATAGTGCACTTCCAGCAGTATGTGGAAGAGTATGTCCACAAGAAAAGCAATGTGAAGGTAAATGTGTACTTGGAATTAAAGGTGAAGCTGTATCAATAGGTAAGCTTGAAAGATTTGTAGCAGACTGGGCAGCAGCTCATAATGTTGATTTAAGTGCTAAGGAAATAAGCAATGGCAAGAAAGTGGCAGTAATAGGTTCAGGTCCTTCAGGCTTAACTTGTGCTGGAGATCTAGCTAAAAAGGGATATGATGTAACTATTTTTGAAGCACTTCATAAAGCGGGCGGAGTTTTAGAATATGGTATTCCAGAATTCAGACTTCCAAAAGAAAAAGTAGTTGCAAATGAAGTTAAAAACATTAAAAAACTTGGTGTTAAGATTGAAACAAATGTAATCATAGGCAGAACAATAACTATAGATCAATTATTTGAAGAAGAAGGTTTTGAAGCTGTATTTATAGGTTCAGGTGCTGGTCTTCCAAGATTCATGGGAATCCCAGGAGAAAATGCTAATGGAGTATTTTCAGCCAATGAATTTTTAACAAGAGTTAACTTAATGAAAGCAGCTCATGAAGATTATGACACTCCAGTCAGAGCAGGTAAAAAAGTTGCAATAGTTGGTGGAGGTAATGTTGCTATGGATGCAGCAAGAACTGCATTAAGACTTGGAGCAGAAAGCCACATTGTATATAGAAGAGGAGAAGAAGAACTTCCAGCAAGAGCAGAAGAAGTACATCATGCTAAAGAAGAAGGAGTTATCTTCGATGTATTAACTAATCCAAAAGAAATCTTAGTAGATGAAAATGGATGGGTTAAAGGAATGATATGTGTAAGGATGGAACTTGGTGAACCAGATGAATCAGGAAGAAGAAAACCAGTAGAAGTTCCAGGTTCAGAATTTACTATGGATGTTGATACAGTAATAATGTCACTTGGTACATCACCAAATCCATTAATTTCTTCAACAACTGAAGGTTTGGAAATCAATAAGAGAAGATGTATTGTTGCAGAAGAAGAAACTGGTCTTACAACTAAAAAAGGCGTTTATGCTGGAGGAGATGCAGTTACAGGAGCAGCAACAGTAATTTTAGCTATGGGTGCAGGTAAAAAGGCAGCAGCAGCTATTGATGAATATTTACAAAAATAATAGATTGTAACGTATAGTATTATATATTTGAAAAGAACTGTTTCGTAATTTTAAGAAATTATTACGAAATAGTTCTTTTTGTATATAGCAGATAATAAGGAATTAAACTAGGTTTGCATTTTTAAATTTTTATATTGATAACAAAATAAAGTAGAAATATGCATAAAAATATTGAAAAAAAATATAAAATATG
>JBJEJM010000002.1:6028-8600 GCA_051878075.1 Clostridium sp.
CTAAACAGTCAGATTGCAGATCTTATTCAGAACCGTACATCTCAAGAAGATATAGATACAGTGTTTGAATACATAACTAAAGTACAGGAAAACAATAAAGATTATATGGAAGGACTTATAGTAACTAATGCTGTAGGGAGGGTAATAATAGATAATGAAACAAAGACGCCGGATATGAATCTTAGTGACAGAGCATATATAAGAGAAGCTGTTATTAATGGAAAAGTATCTATAAGCGATGTACTTACATCAAAATATACAGGTGATCCAACAATCTTTGTAGCATGTCCTGTAGTGAGAAATAATGCAACAATAGGTACTATAGTAGGGTGTATCAAGCTTTCAATCATATCAAGTTATGTATCAGATATAAAAGTTGGTGAGCGTGGATATGGCTATTTAGTAGATAAGAATGGACTTATTATAGAACATCCTGATAAAGAAAAAGAATTTAAAGAAAATATTAATGAAAGTGATAGTGAAAATTTAAGAACTATTGCGCAGGAAATGAATGAAGAAAGCGAAGGATTTTATAATTATAATGGAGAGTACAAGTATGTAACTTTCAAACCAGTGGAGAAATGGGTTGTTGCAGTTACAACAGAATATAATGATTATATGTCATCTGCTATAGCTATAAAGATAAATACATTGATTTTAGTTATTGCAGCTTCAATTATAGCAATAATATGTTCTTATTTATATTCAACTAGATGCATAATAAAACCAATAAAATACATAGAAGGATTAATGAAAAGTGCAGGAGAAGGGGATTTGACTGTGCAGGCAAAATTAAAAATGAATGATGAAATTGGACAATTGTGCAGATCCTTTAATAATATGATAGATAATCAGGTGAAAATAGTAAAAAGTGTTTTAAACTCATCAAACCAGCTTAATGAAGCATCAGATAATATGGCTTCATCTTCAGAAGAAATAAGCGCTACAACGCAGGAAATAAGTGCTACAGTTACAAATGTAGCTGAAGATTCAAAGAAGGAGAATGAATCAGTTTTACATATTTCAGAAGTTTTAGATCAATTATCAAGCCTTGTTCAATCAGCACAGAATGCAGCAGAATCTACAAATACAAATGCCATGCTTTCAAAAGAAGCAGCAGATATGGGAAGAAATAAGGTTAAACAGACAGTACAGGCTATTAATAATATATATACAGAAAGTAATGAAACAGCAAAAGTATTACAGCAATTAAATGAATTATCTATACAGGTAGGAGGAATAGTAAATACAATTAATGAAATTGCAGAACGTACTAATTTACTTTCACTCAATGCGGCAATAGAAGCAGCAAGAGCTGGTGAAGATGGAAAAGGCTTCAGTGTAGTAGCAGAGGAAGTAAGAAAATTATCTGAAGAAACAAATAGTAAAGCAAAAGAAATTGAAAAACTTGTATCAAAAATGAAAAATCAGACAGAAAATGCAGTAGAAGCAATGGAAAGAGCAAATGCAGAAGTAGAAAATGGAGTAGAAATAGTAAATGATACAGATGAAGCATTTATTAATATAAAAAAATCTATTGAAAGCATAGTTCATCATATTGAAAAAATACTTGATGTAACAAGTGAAGAAGTAGAGTCTTCAAAAAGTGTTGTTTCATTAATAAATGAAATTGTAGCAACATCAGAAAGTAACAGTATAAATTGTGAAAATGTATCAAAAGCAGTTCAGGAAGAGTCAAATGCAATAAACAATTTAAGTGCAACAGCAGAAGAGACAAATGCTATGTCACAAGAATTAATAAATCTTGTTGAAAAATTCAAAATATAATATATAAGTATGGAATATAATTATGTATGGTATTAGAATAGCACTATTAAATATTTAAAAGCTAAATATAATTTAACTTAGTATATCTACAACAACTTCATGGATTCTAATAAAATCATATTTGATTGTGCATTGTTAATAAAAGTAAATATATTTTAACTAACAATGCACAATCAAGATTAAATTTTTTATTTTTGAAATAAAAGTAATAAAATTGAATAAATTCATTTATGTGTTATTTGACAGAGTGATTTTAATAATATATAATGTGTTATACAAGATGAATGATAAAAATTGAATATGCGTTTAAGTTTTTTATAAACCTGGGGGTGTTTTGGCTTCGACGGGGGCATGAAAGATTTATTAAGCGAGTCGAGGGAAGCATGGTGCCTCGTAAATAAAGTATGCATTAAATGTAAACGCAGAAGATAATTTTGCATTAGCAGCCTAATTAAACGCTGCTCATCAGCCCGGACTGCCCACGGTCTGGATCACTGGTGTCATTAAAGTGGGATACGAAGCCTGGCAAAGCTTTGAGCCAGAGGGGTATTTATGAAGCTACCGATAGTGTAAGCCTGTTCATGGGCGTGCACTTGAGGGAATTTTAAAACATGAACTGCACTCGGAGAAAGATAATGGCGTCGGCTTTCGGACACGGGTTCGACACCCGTCACCTCCACCACAAAACCCACGAAAATCATAATTTTGGATTTTCGGGGGTTTATTTATGTTTTGAAGAAAATTAAAGAGTGTAACCATTAAAAAACGCATTAATATAGCTTCT
>JBJEJM010000003.1:0-8564 GCA_051878075.1 Clostridium sp.
TTTTTAGCTTTTTCATATTCATTTTCTAATTCATTTAGTGCTTTCAAAATATTTTCTGGAACATATTGTCCACCATAATCATTAAATCTACAGCTCATGATTTTTCTTCATCCTTTCATCTTAAATATTTAGAACTTAAAATTAAAATAAAATATAAAATTCCTGCAGATGTTTTTAGTATAACTCTCAAAAAAATCTGCAAGAATTCTAACCACTTTATTCTAGTTAACAATTAACATTTTATATTGTGATTTTTACAAGATTTCTTAAATGTAATTAATATTAATTATTAGATTATACAAGTATTTAATTTTCTATTGTTAAGCCAATCATTATCGTTTTTCCTTTTATATTATTCCATACTGAATGAGGTATAGAGCCATTTACTAAAAATGATTCATTTTTATTTAGTATAATTTCCTCATTTTCTAAGATAATTTTTGCCTCTCCCTCTACAACTATAAAAAGATGATCATGACTTTTGTGAACATGATTTTTTAAAGGTCCTCCACCATTTTCATATATATAAGCAATTGAACCATCTAAAATCTTACCTGAATTTCCAAACATCTTTTTTGCATAGAAATTTATATGATCTGGAGGAGTTATAAAATCTATATTGCTAACTTCTGTATTATTGTTTTCTCCATCATCCTGCAGGTCAGTAATTTTTTTTAACAATAGTTTTTTCTGATTATTGAGCCTCATTATCTCTTCCTCAATAACGCTAACCTTACTTTTAATCTCATTAATACCGTTATACACCATATCATCTCCTAATTAGAAATATAATTAGTTAAACCCTTTTTGAAGATCTTTCACAAAATCTATTACAGTATCTCTTCCTTGTGCCATTCTCTTCACTATTGCACTACCTACAATAACTCCATCACAATGATCTTTTACTTCACTTACTATTTCTTTTGATGAAATACCAAATCCTATGCACATTGGAATATCAACAATTTTTCTAACATGTTCAAGATAATCAACAGTTCCTTCATCTAAAGAGGCTCTTTCTCCAGTAGTACCATTTGTTGATACACAGTAAACAAAACCTTGTGCATTATCAACGATTTTAGCAATTCTGTCTTTTGAAGTTCTTGCAACAAGTGGAATTAAATAAATGCCATTCTTTTTACATAATGCATTTAATTCTCCTCTTTCTTCTAAAGGAATATCAGGAACTATAAGTCCATCTACACCTGCTTCCCTTGCTTCTTCTAAGAACTTTTCAATTCCCCTGCAGTATACAATATTGAAATAAACCATGATAACTACTGGAATATCGCTTTGTTTTCTTATTTCCGAA
Organism: Clostridium sp.; assembly: GCA_051878075.1. GTDB lineage: Bacteria > Bacillota > Clostridia > Clostridiales > Clostridiaceae > Clostridium. Next base: position 1,313 of record JBJEJM010000003.1, read on the forward strand.
ACAGCTTCAAAAACATCATTTAACTTTATTCCTTCATTTAATGCTTTTGTATATGCATTTTGAATAACTGGTCCATCTGCTAATGGATCGCTGAAAGGGACACCTATTTCAACAACAGTTGCACCATTTTTATCAAGATCAACTACTAAATCAATAGTTTCTTTCTTTGTCATTCCAGTTCCAAAAGTAACAAATGGTATTAATGCTTTTTTATTTTCTTCCTTAAGCTTATTAAAACGTACATCTATTCTATTCATAATTATTTACCAAGATATGAAATTATTGAATCCATATCTTTATCTCCTCTCCCTGATAAATTTATTATAATAATTTTGTCTTTTCCTAAAGTTGGTGCTAATTTCTTTGCATATGCTACTGCATGTGATGATTCAAGTGCAGGAACTATTCCCTCAATCTTTGTCAAGTATAGGAATCCATCTACTGCTTCCTTATCAGTAACACTTACATAATCAGCTCTTCCAGTTTCACATAAATAAGCATGTTCTGGTCCAACACCTGGATAATCAAGACCTGCTGAAATTGAATAAGCTTCTTGAATTCTTCCATCTTTATCATGAAGAACATAACTTAACATTCCATGTAATATTCCTTTTTCTTTTCTTGCCATTGCTGCTGCATGCTTTCCTGTTTCTATACCTTCACCAGCACCTTCAATACCTATAAGATGTACACTTTCATCTTTGACAAATGGATAGAATATTCCCATAGCATTACTTCCACCACCTACTGGTGCAAGTACATAGTCTGGTAGTCTTCCTTCAAGTTCAAGACATTGAGCCTTAGCTTCATCTCCAATAACCCTTTGGAAGTTTCTAACCATAGTAGGATATGGATGTGGTCCAAGTGCTGAACCGATGACATAGAATGTATCTTCTACATTTGCAGCCCAGTATCTTATAGCTTCTGTTACTGCATCGTTTAAAGTTCCCATACCATTTGTAACTGGAACTACTTCTGTTCCTAAAAGTTCCATCTTTTTAACATTCATAGCCTGTCTTCTTATATCTTCTTCACCCATGAATACTTTACATTCCATGCCAAATTTAGCTGCTACAGTTGCAGTTGCAACACCATGCTGGCCTGCACCAGTTTCTGCAATTACTTTTTTCTTACCCATTCTCTTAGCCAAAAGAACTTGTCCAAGAGCGTTATTTATCTTATGAGCACCAGTGTGGTTTAAATCTTCTCTCTTTAAGTAAATCTTTGCTCCTCCTAAGTCTTCTGTCATCTTTTCAGCATAGTAAAGTGATGATGGTCTTCCAACATAGTATTTTAAATAGTAATTGTATTCATCAATAAAGTCCTTATCATCAATTACTTTGTTATATGCATTTTCCAGCTCAATAAGAGCATTCATTACTGTTTCAGGAACATATTGTCCACCAAATTCATTAAATCTTCCATTCATTTTAATACAACCTTTCTTTATTTATATTTATTAAATTTCTTATATTAATCTGTTAATTTAACAAATAATCTTAGACATCTATCTGATTATCTTTCAGATTTTTTTCTGCCTTCTGATTTTCTTACTTCATCTATAAGATTTTTTATCTTAATATAAGATTTTTTTCTAATATTGTTTTCATCAGTTTCTTCAACTCCTGATGATACATCAATGCCCCATGGATTTACCTCACTTATTCTGCTTAACGCATTTTCTGGTGTTATCCCTCCAGCAAGAATAAATTTAAAATCCTTTTTAAATACTATTTTTTTATCTTCCAGTATTTCTTTTAATTCTGAAAGTGAATATGTTTCACCACTTCCTGGATTTGATCCATCAATAAGAAGATTATCTAAAATAAATTTATATTCATCATCTTGATAATAAGAAACATATTTTTCAAGCAATGATTTATTCTTAATAGATAAGGCTTTCCATATTTCTATACCACTATTTATTCTTCTTTTTAGATCCTTAATGAAATCTATGCTTTCATTTCCATGGAGCTGTATTATATCAATATGTGCAGTTTGAAGTACCTGAACTATTTCTTCAAGTGAATTATCTTTAAATACTCCTACACTTTTGATTTCAGGCGATAAGAGTTTTCGAAGCTCTTCTGCATTGTCAGCAGTTATCTGACGCTTACTCTCTGCAAATAAAAATCCTATATAATCTGGTTTAAGTTCATTTACATATTCAATTTCATCTCTGCGTGTTATTCCACATATCTTTATTTTAATAAAACCACTCCTTAATCTGCTAAATTATCATTATTTTTTAGTTTATTATCTCTTTGACTTTAGACTTAAATTCTGAATTATTTATGTTTCTCATGAAAAATTCACCAATAAGAACGCCATTTACTTTATAATCCTTAATACGATTAAGGTCTTCTATTGTCATTATTCCACTTTCAGAAACTATTATTTTATCCTTTGGCATATATCTCATTAATTCTTCAGTTGTATCAAGAGACACATTAAATGTCTTCAAATCCCTGTTATTAATTCCTATGACATCACAGTTAAATTTCAGTGCCAGATCCAGTTCTTCTTTATTGTGCACTTCAACAAGGGGCTGAAGATTGAATCTTTTAGCTTCTTCATAAAATTCGCCAAGTTTATTTTTAAGTACTGCTGCAATTAATAGTATTCCATCTGCTCCAATGACTTTAGCTTCATAAATCTGATAAAAATCTATTACAAAATCTTTTCTTAGAATAGGAGTCTTTGATGATTTTCTTATTTTTTTTAAGTATTCATCACTTCCTTTAAAGAAATCTTCTTCAGTTAAAATAGAAAATGCTCTTACTCCCATAAAATTGTAGTATGATAAAATATCCATTATATTAAAATCTTCAACAATTACTCCCTTTGAAGGAGAAGCTTTTTTAAATTCTCCAATAACAGAAAGTCCATCTTTAGCAAGTGCTTCTTTAAATGAATTTTTATATTTACCATTACACTCATTATTTTCCATCTCGACTATCTGCTCAGCTTGTTTTTTTATTTCCTCTATCGGTATTTCATTTTTTCTCTTTTCAACGCACACTTTCTTTTTTGCTACAATATCATCTAAAATCATGCCATCCTCCCTGAATTTATTTAATAATTAACAAGTTTATCTTATAAATATTAAGATTTCATAAAATTCTATTTAATAAGAATTTATTCTACAGTTAATTCTTTATACTTTGCATACGCTTTACCACTATCAATAAGCCCTTCTGCTTTAACTATTCCTTCTTTTAGTGAATCAACTATTTCTGCTGCATATAGTGCTGCTCCACTGTTTAACACGACAATATCTCTTTGAGGTCCCTTTTTACCTTTTAATACATCTACTATGATTGCTGCATTTTCCTTTGGTGTACCCCCTTGAATTTCTTCTAACTTAGCTGTTTTAATTCCATATTCTTCTGGATTAAGCTTGTATAATTTTAACTCTCCATCTTTTAATTCGCATACACTAGTTGTAGTTGTAGTTGTTATTTCATCCAATCCATCATCACCATGTACAATCATAGCCCTGTTTAACCCCAGATTCTTTAATACAAGTCCAGCACTTTCAAGCATTTTTTCATCATAGATTCCCATAAGCTGACCAGTTAATGGTGCGGGATTTGAAAGAGGTCCAATCATATTGAATAATGTTCTTGTACCAAGCTCTTTTCTTTCTTTTGCAACATTTTTCATTGCTCCATTGTATTGTGGTGCAAATAAAAATGCCATTCCTTTTTCCTGTATAACTCTTGCACTTTCTTCTTTAGTGTAATTAGTCTTTATTCCAAGTTCTGTAAGTACATCAGCACTTCCACTTTTACTTGAAACTGCTCTGTTTCCATGTTTAGCAACTTTTGCACCGCCACTGGCTGCAACTATTGCTACTGCTGTAGAAATATTAAATGTTTTTCCTCCGTCTCCTCCAGTTCCACATGTATCAATTAGATTTTTAGGATTTTCAATTTTTACAGGAGTAAAATTATCCCTAAGAGCTTTTACTGCACCTAAAATCTGTTCAGGAGTTTCCCCATTAACTCTTAATCCCATTAAAAATCCACCTATTTGACAAGATGTAGCTTCTCCTCTCATTATCTGATTTATTACATCTCTTACGTTATCTTCACTTAATTTTTCTCTTGATGCTAATTTCTTTATTGCTTCCTCAATTAACATAAAACTCACCCCAATACTACATTTCTAGTTTATAATTTTAAATTCCACAAATATTGATAACAAAATTACTTATTATATGCTTACCTTTAGGTGTATATATTGATTCTGGATGGAATTGAAGTCCATAAACGTCATAATCCTTATGCTTTATTGCCATTATGACATTATCATCAACAGTAGATCCTATTACTTCCAAACATTCAGGAAGTGATTTATTATCAACAACAAGTGAATGATATCTCATGACATCAATCTTTCTTGGAATTCCTTCAAATATAGATTTTCCTTTTACTGCAATCTTTGAAGTTTTTCCATGAAAAATCTTTTCAGCTCTTATTACTTTTCCTCCAAAGGCCTGTGCAATACTTTGATGGCCGAGACATATACCTAGAATTGGATATTCACCAGAAAGTTTCTGTATAACTTCAATTGAAATTCCTGCATCATCTGGAGTACCAGGCCCAGGTGATATTACTATTCCATCAGGATTTAATTTTCTTATCTCATCTACAGTTATTTTGTCGTTTCTTACAACTTTTACGTCTGCAAATTCACCAATATATTGATAAAGATTATAAGTAAATGAATCATAATTATCTATTAAAAGTATCATCTTAAAGCCTCCTTTAATGCCATTAGTTTATTTTGAACTTCTTCAAATTCCTTTTCTGGTATAGAATCATATACGATTCCAGCACCTGCCTGAAGATATGCTGTATTTTCTTTCATTACAATAGTTCTGATTGCTATTGCCATATCAGTATCTCCGCCATATGAGAAATATCCAACAGATCCTCCATATACATCACGCCTGTAATCTTCTAAGTCTTCTATTATTTCCATTGCCCTTATCTTTGGAGCACCAGATAATGTTCCAGCAGGAAGGCATGTACTAAGTGCCTCAAATCCATCAATCTTATCTAATGTTTTTCCAGTAACAGTGCTTGTTATATGCATTACATGAGAGAATTTTTCTATTTTCATGAAATCCTTAACTTCTACTGAACCTATTTCCGATATACGTCCAATATCATTTCTTGCAAGGTCTACAAGCATTACATGTTCAGCAAGTTCTTTCTTGTCTTCTAGAAGTTCTTTTTCAAGCCTGCTGTCTTCATCAGGATTTATGCCTCTTTTTCTTGTACCAGCTATTGGTTTTGTGGATACTGTTCCATTTTTTACACTTACTACACTTTCAGGTGAAGCTCCAATAACCTGATAATCATCGTAATCTATAAGATACATATATGGTGAAGGATTTACTTCTCTTAATCTTCTATAAATCTCAATAAAGGACTTTTCAGTTATGCATTTCATTCTTAAAGAAGGAACAACCTGAAAAATATCTCCTGCTAAAATATGTTCTTTTGCCCTGCGCACATTTTCTTCAAATTTTTCTTTTGATGTACATAATTCAAAATGAATATCCTTCTTCTCTGCAAAATCTGCTATATTAGTAGGTTTGTTTAAAAGTGACATTATATATTCTTTCTGATCTTCAACAATGTTTTCATATTCCCTATTGTCATCTTTCAAAATATTATCAATAACAAAAACTTTATGAGTAAAGTGATCATAACATATATATCTGCTGTAAAGATTAAATCTTATTAATGGAAGATCTAGTGTATCTGGATTTTTAAAATCCAATCTGCTTTCATATAATGCTACTGTTTCATATCCCATATATCCAATAGCTCCGCCTTTAAATGAGAAGGAATTTGTTGTTTCATCAAAATTTAATCTTATAGATTTCTTCAATTCTTCTATTTCCTTTAAAGTATCACCTACTATTTCTTTATAAGGATTTTCTCCAAGATAAGAATACCTTCCAAAATAATTTTCAGTACTTCCACTTTCAAAAATAAATCTCCTGCTTCCCTTAAATCCATTAAAAATTCTTATTGGTGTAACTTCATCTCCTCTATATTCTGTAATTATCGAGAAAACTTTATCTTTTTGTTTCTTTTCATAAAACAGTTCTTTCGATATATTTATCATAAAAAATTCCTCCCTTAAAATTCAGAAAATATAATTATTCATAAAAAAAGTCACTTCATCCATATTGGGACGAAGTGACTCGTGGTGCCACCCAAATTTAATGTATAAAATGGCTTCTATGATGAACATATAATTGCTTCTATACTTAATACCATAAATATTGAAAGTAGTGTATTTGTGTATTATTGAAGCAAAACTATCAAAGTATAATAAAAAGCATCTCATCCTTAATAGGACGAAATGCTGTAATTTCGCTATGCCACCTATGTACATACTTTAATCAGATACTCAGATTTATAATTCATTTTCTTAATTAGAATTATAAAAAATTTATATCCTGTCATAATAACGGTAGACTTCCGTATATCCCTACTTTTCAAAATTTCAGAATATAGTCTCTAAGACCCATTCAACAATATCTACAGTACCTGCATCTCACCAATAATTGCAGACTCTCTTTACACTAAGCTTTACTGCCTACTTTTCTTATCAATGACTTTTAATATTTTTACTATATTTGTAATATATCACATTTAAATTAACTTTGCAACATTTTTTTCAAATTAAATAAAAAAATAGAAAAATATAATCAAAAAACATTCTACATTATCATATGTAGTACATTCCTTCTCTTTCTTTATTTTTATAACCTTCTGCAAGATCTTCTAAAGTCATGGAATTAAAGAAATCTTTAAATTTTTCATTTGCTACATTCCAAAGATTATCTATGATATAATTTTCAATATCATTATCATCTCTTTCAACATCTATAACGAATAAATCACCTTCTAATACTGTAAGTATATCAGCAATTGTAAAATCCTTTGGTTCTTTTGTAAGGAAATAACCACCTTGAGCTCCTTTTTTGGATTTGATTATTCCACCTTTTCTCAAAGCACTAAATATCTGTTCCAGATATCTTTCTGATATATTCTGTCTTTCTGATATGCTTTTTACCGTAACCATTTCATTTCTTGAATATATGCATATGTCTACAAGTGCCCTTAATCCATATCTTCCTTTTGTTGATATTTTCATTTAATCACCCTTATGCCTAAATTATAAATTTTTACTATATTATACTAAACAAATCGGTTTTATACAA
>JBJEJM010000004.1:0-8481 GCA_051878075.1 Clostridium sp.
ATTGATATTAATATTTTATATATTATTAAGCATATGAATTTAAATAAAAATATTATTGATATTAAATTATTTAATCTGTTAATGTTAGATAATTTATTTTAAGTAAAATTAATTATTATGCACAAATACTGCATATAAATAAAAAAATTTTAAAAAGCTTTTGATAATATATACATAGATTCATTATATTAGGAAAATTATATTTATGTTAGGGGATAGATGTAATATGGAAAAAAATGAGATTTGTTAAAAACTTAAAAAAATAAATAATAATAATTACTTTACTTATATTAGTTAAGTAAAACTAAATAAAAGTTATCTTTTTTAAATATACTATTGATTTATAAGAAGAAATAAAATATAATATTATCATAAGATATGAATTGAGCAAGGGCGTTCAATAGATGGTTAAAACCTGTCTGTTGTACGCCCTTTTTTAATTAAAAGGGGGAGTTTTAGATGCCAAATTATACAAAGGAAGATATCTTAAGATTAGTAGAAGAAAATGGAGTTAGATTCATTAGACTTCAATTTACAGATATCTTTGGAGCTTTAAAAAATGTAGCAATAACAGAAAAACAATTAAAAAAGGCACTAGATAATGAAATTATGTTTGATGGTTCTTCTATAGATGGTTTCGTTAGAATTGAAGAATCAGATATGTATTTAAGACCAAATTTAGACAGTTTCGTAATATTCCCATGGAGACCGCAACAAGGAAAGGTTGCAAGATTAATCTGCGATATCTATAGACCAGATGGAACTCCATTTGATGGAGATCCAAGATATGCATTAAGAAGAGCAATTGCTGATGCAGCTGAATTAGGATATGAAATGAATGTTGGACCAGAATGTGAGTTTTTCTTATTTGAGACTGACGAAAATGGCCATGCAACAACTATAACTCAAGATAAAGCAGGATACTTTGATTTAGCACCAGTAGATAGAGGAGAAAACGCAAGAAGAGATATGACTTTAGCATTAGAAGAAATGGGATTTGAAATAGAAGCATCCCACCATGAAGTTGCTGAAGGTCAAAATGAAATAGATTTTAAATATGGACCAGCATTAGAAACAGCTGATAAGATTATGACATTCAAATTAGTTGTTAAATCAATAGCTCAAAGACATGGCTTACATGCTTCATTCATGCCAAAGCCAATATTCGGTATAAATGGTTCAGGAATGCACGTAAATATGTCATTGTTTAAAGATGGAAAGAATGCATTTGCAGACCCAAGTGATAAGAATGGATTAAGTGAAGTTGCTTATCAGTTTATTGCAGGATTATTAAAAAATATCAAAGGATTGTCAGCAGTAACAAATCCATTAGTAAACTCTTATAAGAGATTAGTTCCAGGATATGAAGCACCAGTTTATTTGGCATGGTCTTGCAGTAACAGAACAGCATTAATAAGAGTACCAGCTTCAAGAGGAGAAGGAACAAGAATTGAACTTAGATGTCCAGATCCAAGTGCAAATCCATATTTAGTTTTAGCTGTATTATTACAAGCAGGATTAGATGGTATAAAGAATAAATTAAAAGTTGAAGATGAAACAGTTGCTAATATATTTGCTATGAGTGACAAAGAAAGAAAAGAAGCTGGAATTGATAATTTACCAAATAACTTATATGAAGCAGTTAACTTTATGAAAGAAAGTAAATTAGCTAAAGAAGCTTTGGGAGAACATATATATGAAAATTATGTTCAAGCTAAAGAAGCTGAATGGGATGATTATAGAACTAAAGTACATGACTGGGAAATTGAAAATTATTTAGATAGATACTAATCTGGTTATAAGCTGATTATCATTATGAGGTGGGGTTTGCAATGATGCAAAAAGGAAGACTAATTATAGCGGTAGGTAATATTGAGACGGCACAAAAATTAAAAGCCTTGTTAATACAAAATGGATATGAAATAATAGCTATCTGTACATCAGGTAATGAGTTGATTAGATTAGTTATGCAGTATTCCCCTGACCTTGTCTTAGTTGGATATAAATTTAAGGATATGAGTCTGTTAGATGTTTATGAGACACTGGTAGATTATACTAGTTTCTTAGCTCTTGTGAATGAACCATATAGATCATATATAGAAGAAGATACTGATATATACTGTATAGGAACTAAGATTTCCAGCGTTCTTTTAACAAATGCGATTGATTTGATATTTCAAAGCAGAAGAAGAATAAAAAAGTTAAAACAAAAAGTGGAAAAGTTAGAGCATACACTCGAAGACAGAAAACTTATTGAGAAGGCTAAAGGAAAACTGATGGCAACATCAGGTTTAACAGAAAATGAAGCCTTTAGGTATATGCAGAAGATAAGTATGGATTCAGGGAGAAGAATGAAAGATATTGCTAGCTTAATATTAAGTGAACTTGAATAGTAACTGAGAATTATGATAAAATTATTTTTCCATTAAGTCAAAAAATTATTTTAATGATATTGGTAAAACTTAAAATACGGGTAAATTTATTCAAAATAATGTATTTTACCCGTTATTTTATTACATAAATAGTTAGACTTTATCATAAAATCACAAAAATTAAACGGTTTTCGCTATATAGCATAAACAATTGGTGAAATACAACAAATGAAATACACATTATATTATAAATTTAGGGGGGATTTAGATGGAAAAAAATTATCCAAATGCACAAGGTTTATATGATCCGAATTTTGAACATGATGCATGTGGTATTGGGACTATAGTTAATATTGATGGTGAAAAGTCTCATGAAATTCTATCAGATTGTTTAACAATATTAGAAAAGCTAAAGCACAGAGGTGGAACTGGTGCTGATGAAAATACAGGCGATGGAGCAGGGGTATTATTTAATATACCTCATGAATTCTTCAAAGAAGAATTAGAAGGCAAAGGTGAAGAACTTGGCGAAGAAGGAGATTATGCTGTAGCAATGATCTTTATGCCACAAGAAAAAAAGGCTAGAAAAGAAGCTGCAAGCCTTTTTGAAGATATCTGTAAAGAAGAAAATCTTAAATTAATAGGATGGAGAGAAGTACCAACTAATCCATCAATACTTGGTAAAGCATCTTTAGAAGCTATGCCATATATCATGCAGGCTTTTGTAAAGAGACCTAATGGTACAAAAAGAGGAAAAGACTTTGAAAGAAAATTATATATCGTAAGAAGAATTATTGAAAAGAGAGCAGGATGGATAAGCAAGTTCTTAAATGAAACTTTCTATATAGCATCATTCTCATCAAAAACAATTGTATATAAAGGAATGCTTTTATCAACACAGCTTAGAGAATTCTATAAGGATCTTGAAGATGAAAGATTAGAGACATCTCTTGCATTAGTTCACTCAAGATATAGTACTAATACATTCCCAAGCTGGGAAAGAGCTCATCCAAACAGATTCATGATTCACAATGGTGAAATCAACACATTAAGAGGAAATGTTAATAAGATTTACTCAAGAGAAACAAATGTAAAATCAAGAGTACTTGGTAAAGATTTAAACAGAGTACTTCCTATAATAAATAAAGAGGGTTCAGACTCTGCAATTTTTGATAACAATCTTGAATTCTTATATATGAATGGTATGGATTTAACTAGAGCTATCATGATGGCAATTCCAGAACCATGGTATAAGAGCAAGACTATGAGCAAGGAAAAGAAAGAGTTTTATGAATATAATGCTACACTAATGGAACCATGGGATGGTCCAGCATCTATAGTATTTACAGATGGTGAAAAAGTTGGTGCAGTTTTAGATAGAAACGGATTAAGACCTTCAAGATATTATATAACTAAGGATAGAAGACTTATTCTTTCATCAGAAGTTGGTGCTTTAGATATTCCAGCTGAAATAGTTGAAAAGAAAGACAGATTAATGCCAGGAAGAATGCTTCTTGTTGATACTGTTAAAAAAGAAGTTATAAGTGATGAAGAATTAAAGAATGCTTATGCAAATGAACATCCTTATGGTGAATGGCTTGAAGAAAATCTTGTAACTTTAGATAAAATGGAAGAAAGCAAAAAGCTTAAAATCGAATATGATAAAGAAACTAGAAGAAAACTTGAAAAAGCTTTTGGATATACATATGAAGAAGTTAAATCAACTATGCTTCCTATGGCACAAAATGGAGCAGAACCATTAGCTGCAATGGGAGTTGATACACCACTTGCAGTATTGTCAAGACAGGCACAGCCATTATTCAATTACTTCAAGCAGCTATTTGCACAGGTAACAAATCCACCAATAGATGCTATAAGAGAAGAAATTGTTACAGCTTCAAATGTTTATATAGGACCAGAAGGAAATATATTAGAAGATAGAGCTTCAAACTGTGAACTTATTAAGCTTGATTCACCAATAATAAACAATACTGAATTAGCAAAAATAAAATCATACAATAAAGGAAACTTAAAATCAAAAGTTATAGATATAGTTTATGACAAAGGAACATCATTAGAAGATGCTCTTGATGAAGTATTTGAAAAAGCACAGGAAGCTTATATTAAGGGATATACTATATTAATATTATCAGACAGAAATGTATCTGCAAATAAAGTACCAATTCCTTCATTACTTGCAGTTTCAGGACTTCACCAGTTCTTAGTTCAAAAAGGAACAAGAACTTCAGTTGGATTAATCCTTGAAAGTGGAGAACCAAGAGAAGTACATCATTTTGCAACTTTACTTGGATTTGGTGCATCAGCAATTAATCCATATATGGCTTATGAAACAATAAGAGGATTGCTTGAAGATGAATTATTAGAAGGTATAGATTATGATAAGGCTGTTTATAACTACAATAAGGCAGTTCTTAAAGGAATAACTAAGATACTTTCTAAGATGGGTATTTCAACAATACAATCATATCAGGGAGCTCAAATATTTGAAGCAATTGGTATAAGCAAAGAAGTTATTGACAGATACTTCACTAATACTGTAAGCAGAATCAATGGTATTGGTTTAAAGGAAATACAAAAAGAAGCTGAAATAAGACATGAAAATGCATTTAAAGATAAGACTTATGCAGCAGATTTCACTTTAGATACACCAGGATATGAAAAATTAAGAAGTGGTAACAATGGTCAGGAAGAACATTTATATAATCCACTAACTATTCATAAGTTACAAGAGTCTACATGGACTAACAATTATAAATTATTTAAAGAGTATACAGCTTTAATAGATGATGAAGAAGCTGAAATTACATTAAGAGGATTGCTGGACTTTAATTATAGCTCTAATCCAATTCCACTAGAAGAAGTAGAACCAGTTGAAGAAATTGTTAAGAGATTTAAGACAGGTGCTATGTCTTATGGATCAATTTCAAAAGAAGCACATGAAGCTTTAGCTATTGCCATGAATAGAATTGGTGGTAAATCTAACACTGGTGAAGGTGGAGAAGATAGAGAAAGATGGATTACAGATGCAAATGGAGATTCAAGAAGATCTTCAATCAAACAAGTTGCATCAGGTAGATTTGGTGTTACATCAGAATACTTAGTTAATGCTGATGAGCTTCAAATCAAGTTAGCACAAGGTGCAAAACCAGGTGAAGGTGGTCAGCTTCCAGGTACAAAGGTTTATCCTTGGATTGCAAAAACAAGACATTCAACTACTGGTGTAGGTCTTATATCACCACCACCACATCATGACATATATTCAATAGAAGATCTAGCACAATTAATATATGATTTAAAGAATGCTAATACAGGTGCAAGAATTTCTGTTAAGTTAGTTTCTGAATGTGGAGTAGGTACTGTTGCAGCTGGTGTTGCAAAGGCAGGTGCTGAAGTAATATTAATATCAGGATATGATGGAGGAACAGGTGCTTCACCTAGAAACTCAATAAAGAATGCAGGTCTTCCTTGGGAATTAGGTCTTGCAGAAGCTCATCAGACTTTACTTCTTAATGATTTAAGAGAAAGAGTAAGAGTTGAAGTTGATGGTAAGCTAATGAGTGGTAGAGATGTTGCAATAGCTGCACTTCTTGGAGCAGAAGAATTTGGATTTGCAACAGCACCATTAGTAACTTTAGGATGTGTAATGATGAGAGTTTGTAACTTAGATACATGTCCAGTTGGTGTTGCTACTCAAAATGAAGAGCTTAGAAAGAGATTTAAAGGTAAACCAGAATATGTAGTTAACTTTATGTATTTCATTGCTCAGGAACTTAGAGAAATCATGGCTAAACTTGGATTCAGAAAAGTTGATGATATGATTGGAAGAGTTGATAGACTTAAACAAAGAACAAATATCCACGGCTGGAAGGCTAAGAATGTAGATTTAAGTTCTATACTATACACTGCAGATAAATTCAGAGGTAAAGTAGTTAGATTTGATCCAAGAAAGAAGTATGACTTTAAGTTAGAAAAAGTAATGGATGAAAAGATATTCTTAGATAAGTTTAAGAATGCTATTGAAAAAGGTGAAAAGACTAGAGTAGAAGTTGATATTACTAATACAGACAGAACACTTGGAACTATACTTGGTTCAGAAGTAACTAGAGTAAATGGTCATGAAGGATTGCCAGAAGATACAATTACAATTAAGTGTAATGGATCAGCAGGACAAAGTTTTGCTTCATTTGTGCCAAATGGTTTAACATTTGAAGTTGAAGGAGATGCAAATGATTATTTTGGTAAGGGATTATCAGGTGGTAAGTTAATAGTATATCCACCAAAGAAATCTTCATTTGAAGCTGCTGACAATATCTTAATTGGTAATGTTGCATTATACGGTGCTACTTCAGGCAAAGTATTCATAAACGGTATTGCAGGAGAAAGATTCTGTGTAAGAAATTCTGGTGCAACTGCTGTTGTTGAAGGTGTAGGTGCACATGGATGTGAATACATGACAGGTGGTAAAGTTGTAGTTTTAGGTAAGACTGGAATTAACTTTGCAGCTGGTATGAGTGGTGGAGTTGCTTATCTTTATAAAGAAGATGAAAACTTCAGAATAAATATAAATGAAGATATGGTCCTTTTAGAAGAATTAAGTTTAGATGATGAAAAAATCGTTAAAGACTTAATTGAAGAACATGTAAGTTCTACAGGTTCACCAAAAGGTAACAAGATACTATTTAACTTTGAAACAGAAAAATCTAACTTCATTAAGATAATACCAAGGGATTACAAGAAAGTAATCGAAACAGTTGAAAAATACAAGAACCTTGGATGCGATGATGATGAAGCATTAATTAAAACATTCCAAGAAGTTAAAGGTAAATAGGAGGATTGTTAATATGGGTAAACCAACTGGATTTTTAGAATATGAAAGAAAAGTAGGAAAAGATAGAGACATAAGAGAAAGATTAAAAGATTATGATGAATTCCATACAAGACTTACTTTAGAAGAACAGCAGATTCAAGCTGCCAGATGTATGGATTGTGGAGTTCCATTCTGTCAGTCAGGAGTCTTAATTTCAGGAATGGTTACAGGTTGTCCTTTGCACAACCTTATTCCTGAATGGAATGACCTTGCTTACAGAGGTAAATGGGAATTAGCTTATGAAAGACTTCATAAAACAAGTCCTTTTCCTGAATTTACAAGCAGGGTATGTCCATCACCATGTCAAGCAGCATGTACATGCGGAATTAACGGTCCTGCTGTAAGTATAAAAGAAAATGAGAGAGCAATCATAGATACTGCTTTTGAAACTGGAAAAGTAGTAGCTAATCCACCAGCAAAGAGAACTGGAAAGAATGTAGCAGTTATAGGATCTGGTCCTGCTGGTCTTGCTGCAGCAGATAAGTTAAATAAGTCTGGGCACAAGGTTACTGTATTTGAAAGAAGTGATAGACCAGGCGGATTATTAATGTATGGTATTCCAAATATGAAGCTTGACAAAGAAGTAGTTTTAAGAAGAGTGCATCTTATGGCTGAAGAAGGAATTAAGTTTGTATGTAATGCAGATGTTGGTGAAAATTATGATGCACAAAAAATTTGTGATGAATTTGATGCAGTAGTTTTAGCAACAGGAGCATCTCAACCTAGAGATCTTTCTTGTGAAGGAAGAGAAGGCACTAAAGGAATACATTTTGCTGTAGATTTCTTAAAAGCAAATACAAAGAGTCTATTAGATTCTAAGCATGAAGATGGTAATTATATAAATGCAGAAGGTAAAAATGTAATAGTAATTGGTGGTGGTGATACAGGTACAGACTGTGTTGCAACATGTTTAAGACATGGATGTAAGTCATTAGTTCAATTTGAAATAATGGGTGAGCCATCAAAGACTCGTGAGGCTAATAATCCATGGCCAGAATGGCCAAAAGTTCTTAAGGTTGATTATGGCCAAAAAGAATTCATCGAATTATATGGAAAAGATCCAAGAGAGTATTTAACAACTGTCACAAAAGTACATTCTGATAAGGATGGTAATGTTGAAAGTGTAGATACTGTAAAAGTTGAATGGAAGAAGGGCGAAAATGGAAGATTTGCACCAGTTCCAGTAGAGGGATCAGAAAAGAACTATAAAGCTGAATTAAT
>JBJEJM010000005.1:0-7187 GCA_051878075.1 Clostridium sp.
GAATTTTCACGTACTTTTTCTATTAAATCAGTTGTATACTTATTTAGAAAAGCCTCTTCTTTTTTCCTTCTTGTTTTTTCATCATATTTACTATCACTTTCTTCCAATGATTCTTTTTCTTCATCTTCTGAACTATCTATTCCTGTTTCTTCTTCTTTTTCTTCATGACATAAGTTAAATAGTAAATCTCTTTTGTTTACCCCTTCCTGAAGAAGATAATATAGAGCATAACTGTCTTCAAGAGTAAATATTGCTGCAAGTATATGATCTGTATCAATGACTTCTTTACCACTATATTTAACCTGTTCATCTGCTGTAAGTATTACTCTCTGAAATTCAATGCTTTCCTGTGGCTCTCCAGAAGTTGTACTAACATAAGTTTTCATATATATTTTTAAATTATACTGCAGATTGTCTATATTTCCCCCACACTTTTCTATTGCATGTGCAACTTTTTCATCGAATGTTGCTGCATATAATAAATGCTCTGGAGTTATATATTCACTGCTGATTTTTTTAGCTTCTTCATAAGCTCTAATCAATATATTGTTAAGATCACTAGTAATTTTCATGAATTCTACGCCTCCTCTGTTGTTAATTTAAATGGAAATCCCTCATTCTTTGCCATAGACATAGCTATAGCTACTTTTGTGATTGCTATATCATAGCTATATATACCAGCTACCCCCTTACCTTTTTTATGTACATCAAGCATTATTTTTTCTGCATCTATAAGACTTTTATTAAAAACTTTAACGAGTACATCTACAACAAATTCCATAGTAGTATAATCGTCATTATGCATTATTACCTTATAATTTTTGGGTTTTTTTATTTTAACTTTATCCTTCTGCTTAGTAATAGTTCCTGTTTCCATACAAAAAGATTCACCTTCCTTAAAACTTATAATAAAAATATTATAAATCTTTTATTCTTTGAATAATATAGAAATTTTCATAATACATAAAAAAGTATATAAAGTAAATTTTATTCTCTACTCTATATACTTAATCATTATCTTATAAATTTATTAATAGGTTCTAAAAATATTATTGATTTGTCTCTTTTCTTTCATTGTATAGAGTTATACCTAAAGTAAGTAATAGTCCTCCCCATAAAACTGTTGCTCCAACCATAAATAGTAATAATGATACTGTACTCATAACCTTCACCATTCTTTCATAAAATAAATTTTTATTTTTCCATATTATTTGATTTCCAAGGCCTTTTTGTAATAATCAGCGATGCTATAATACCTAAAGCAATTATAGACCATCCATATGCAAATAATGCATTTAAAGTATATCCTCCATATGGTGATTTAACTTCTCCAAGGAAACTTTCTACTAACATATAAATTAATATTGCAGGTGTTAAGAATTTTATTACAATGTCCCACCATCTTCCTATTTTAAAATAAGATATTTCATTCGTATGTTCTCTTATTGTCTTTGGTTTTACTATCCATCCAATTAAAATAACTTCTAATAATCCAACAACAACTATTCCATAGTTATTTATAAAATTATCTATTATATCAAGAAGATATAATCCTGCTCCTGTTGCATATAATGTGCTTACTAAAAATCCAATTATGCATATTACTGTAACAATCTTTTCCTTTTTCCATCCAAACTTATCCTTAAAAGGTGCTGCAACAGCTTCTGTCAATGATACTGATGATGTTACTCCCGCAAATAACAAACATATAAAGAATAGAATTCCTAAAAAAGTTCCTACAGCTCCCATTTGATTAAATACTGCCGGGAATACTACAAATGCTAGTCCTACTCCACTTGAAACAACCTCTGACATAGGCACACCTTGAGCATTTGCCATAAATCCTAATATTCCAAAAACAGCAATAGCCGATAAAAATTCAAATCCACAGTTTGCAAATCCAGTCATAAATGCACTATTATTTATATCTGTTTTTCTTGGAAGATAACTTGAATAAGTCATCATTATTCCCATTGCAAGACTTAATGAGAAAAATACTTGTCCATAAGCAGCTACCCATACTTTTGGATTCTTAACCATTGTCCAATCTGGAGTAAATAATGTATTTAATCCTAAAGCAGCTCCTTCAAGTGTAACTGATCTTATTGCTATTATAATCATTATTACAATAAGTGTTGGTAATAGCACTTTATTTGCTTTTTCAATTCCACCCTTAACTCCTTTATAACAAATGAACCAATTTATAACCCAGATTAAACTTATTCCTAAAAAAACAGGCCATACAAATCCTCCAAAATCAAATGGTGAATCAGTAAGTTTTAAAAAATCACTATGGAAGAAAGCATTCGAATCAACTCCCCATCCTTTATCAAAACTTAGCTTCAAATAATTAGCTGCCCAGCTTAAAATTACCGAATAATATGATAAAATTATAAATGCATTTATTGTAGGCCACCATCCAAGCCATTCCCACTTCTTGCTTGCCCTTGATATTGCAAGTGGTGTAGAACCCTTAAATTTGTGTCCCATTCCATATTCTAAAATCAATAAAGGTATTCCTGCGGTAAATATTGCACAAAAGTATGGAATTAAAAAAGCTCCTCCTCCGTTTGTATATGCTATATATGGAAATCTCCATATATTACCCAGCCCAACTGCTGACCCAATTGCAGCCAGTATAAAGCCAAGCTTGGACCCCCATTGCTCTCTTTTTTCTTCCATATAAAATTCCCCCTAATCTTTTTCTGATTGTATTCAATTTAAATATTACTTATATAATATTATAAATTCTTAATAAATTCAAGTTTTTATTGATGAATTTTATATTTTATTGTAATTTCTTTATCACTTATTCAATATTCTTTTGGCATTTTTAAATAATATATTAATTATATTGGGCTATAAAATAAAAAATACTTTTAAAAAATTAATTTTTAAAAGTATTTTTAGGGTATGACTTAATAAAATTAAATTATGACTTTTATCTTTCTATCTTCTCTGTTAATTCCAAGAATATCTTTTTTATTATTTATATAATCATTAATTATTTCTAAATCTTCCTTTTGTATCACTTCTCCCGGACATACAAGTGGTATTCCTGGAGGATATGGAATAATGAAATCTTTTGCCGCCCTGCCTTCACTTTTATTTATATCAATCATTTCATATGACATTTTATAAGCTTCATAAGGTTCAAACATCTTTTTAGGAATCCTGCTATAATAAACTGAATCATCTTCACATTTTAATTCTTCAAGATTTAATTCTAACATTGAATCATATATAATTTTAAAGTCATTTTCATTATTAAATGGTGATAATATTAATACAACTCCTCTTGAAAAACTCATTTCACCTTGTATTTTTTTATTTCTTAAATAATTCAATAGCCTGTGACCACTATATCCTTTAGGAAGAATCATAATATATCTGCTTTTATCCACATCATATTCACCATAATCTTTAATATCAGATTGTGATAAAATTTTTACCTTGTTAATATCATTTATTTTTTTCTTCCACTTTTCCGCATTATCTATAAGTTTTTCATAATTCTCTTCTCCATATGCATCCATATAATATCTTGCATAATCCAGTGAAGCCATAATAAGATATGATGGTGATGTACTCATAAACGCTCTAAGATAAAATTCAAATTCAGGATTATCATCATTAACAGCTATATAAGCCCCCTGAGTAAGTGAAGGAATAGTTTTATGAGCGCTAAGTACTATATAATCACCTATTGATGACATGCTCTTTGGCAGTCTACTGCTTATACCAAAATGAGCTCCATGAGCACAATCAAGTATTACCTTCATCCCCCGTTTTTTAAAATCCTGTATAATTTCTTCGATATCATATGTTATTCCAAAATAATTGGGATAAGTTAATATTATTCCGCTAGGATTGCTGCATTTATTGAACGCTTCATAAATATTTTTTCTATCAGGCGGAAGAAAAATCCCATTTTTATAATCTATAACTGGTTCAATATATGATACTTTTAGCTTTCTTAATATAGCTGCATTATAAATAGACTTATGGCAGTTTCTCTCAATTATAACCTCATCACCTTCATTAAAACATGCAAAAACTGCACTTAAATTTCCTCCTGAACTTCCGTTTACTAAAAAGTAAGCTTTTTTAGACTTATAAGTCTTTGCTAATAACTTTTGTGCTTCATCAATAACTCCTTCAGGGCAGTGAAGATTATCAAGTGGTTCAACTTCTGTAATATCCAGTCTTCCCATTCTATTCATAAAATCTATACCAATACTATCAGTTTCAAATCCCCTTCCACATTTATTACCTGGCATTGATAATATTAAATTTTCTTCATTATGATATTTTAATAATTCTTCTAATAACGGTGCTTTCAAAATAATTATCCTTTCTAATATATTATCTGTACTGATGAATCCTTTAAAACTTTCTTAGCTGATTTCAAAACATCTTCAGGTTTTATTTCATCTATTGTGCTAAATTCATCACAATATATATTATAATCTCCAAACATTGTATCATATGTAGCAAGTTCTTTAGCCAGAATTATACTTTGTTCTTCTCTAAATAATCTTTTTAATTTATAACTTTTTATCAATTTAGTTAACTGTGAATCGTCAAAGATAATATCTTTAGAACAAATATCTTTTGTTAGATTCATAATAATATCAACAGCCTTTTCAACATTTTCTTTTGAAGTTGTAAAAGTTATTTTATACATCTTAAGATAATTTTCATGAGATATCTTTGTAAGCACATCATAAACTAATGAATTTTTAGTTCTAAGTGTATCAAATAATATTGAATTCACACCTTCTCCAAAATATTGATTAAAAATCCTAAAAGCATTCATTTCTCTATAACTAAGTTTCTCTAATGGAAAAATAATCTGAACTTTTGCATTTTTAACACCATTCCTTCTTTCAGAAAATAATTCATCTTTATATATATCTTTATAAATAATATCATTACATAAACAATTTCTGTATTCTGAAACTGATCTCCAGCCTCCAAAATATTTAAACACTATTTTTAAAACTTTATCAAAATCCATAGATGATATAACAGAAATAGATACATTTTCAGGCAGATAGTTATTTTGATAGAAATTTTGTATATCTTCTGTGCTAATGCTGTTTAAGCTTTCCTTTGTTCCTATAATTGGATACTTAATTCGTCTCTTATTAAATGCATTATAAAACAATCTATCTTCACAAAACTGCTCTACATCTTCATCCCATTCTTCTAATTCCTCTTTTATAACTTCCATTTCTTCTTTAAAGCCACATTCATCAAACTCAGGATTTAAAATTATATCCGAAAATAATTCTAATCCTTTTTCTAAATCTTCATTAAGCAGTGTCCCATAATAAATTACATATGGATAATTAGTCATTGCATTTTGAAAGCCAAAAATGTTTGAAAGTTCTTCATTTATCTCTGCTTCACTTCTTTTTTTTGTTCCCTTATATACCATATGTTCAACTGCATGTGCAACTCCCATTTTATTATCTTCTATTCCTGCACCTGCATTAATTGAGACACATATTGATGTCAATTCACTTTCACTATGCTTATATATAAGTTTCAAATTATTCTTTAAAATTATTTCTTTCACTTTATACTCTCCCTAATATATAATTAAAACTAATTAATATTTAAGATATAAAAACACCGTATTATTCATAATAATGTACGGCATTTTTATATCTTAAAATTTATCAACTAAGTATAAGAACTCAATAAGAAAATATAACTATTCAGTTTTAAAAGAATTTTCCATAACTGAATAGCTATATTATAAAATCTAATTATATAAATTTTTGTAATTATTCATTATCTACTGCTTTCAATGCTATTGCACATTCAATTCTCTTTTTCTGCATCTTACATCCAATTTCATATGGGATATTTATATCACCATTGAAATTTAAATTGTTAGCTTGACATCCACCGCTGCAATAGAATCTTGCCCAGCAATCCCTGCACTTTGGTTTATTATATATATGAGCCTTTTTAAATTTCTTTGCTAGATCACTGTCATAAGTATCTTCATATATATCACCTAACTTATATTCTTCTTTTCCAACAAACTGATGACAAG
Source organism: Clostridium sp. (assembly GCA_051878075.1). Classification (GTDB taxonomy): domain Bacteria; phylum Bacillota; class Clostridia; order Clostridiales; family Clostridiaceae; genus Clostridium. The sequence continues at coordinate 6,071 of JBJEJM010000005.1, forward strand.
GATAAACTTCACCTTGTGGAGTTATTGCTACATACTCAAATCCAGCTCCACAACCTGAAATTCTCTTATAAACGCAAGGTCCACCTTGAAGATCTATATTGAAATGATAGAATTTAAATTCGTCTCCTTCTTTCTTTCTTCTTTTCATTTCATGATAAAGCTTATCATAATTATCAAAGATTTCTGGAAGATCTTCTTCTCTTATAGAAAGTGGATGATTATCTTCTAGTACAACTGGTTCTATAGATAATTCTCTAAATCCTTCATTAACCATCGCCATAACATCCTGATAAAAATCTGTATTATCCCTTGTAAATGTTCCTCTTACATAATAAGTTTTTCCTGGAGTTCTTCTCTTGATCATTTCTTTTATATTTGGAATTATATCATCATAAGAGCCACTTTTATCTGGCTTGATTCTTACTCTGTCATTAACTTCTTTTCTTCCATCTAATGATAAAATTATATTTCCCATTTCTTTATCCATATAATCCATCATTTCAGGAGTTAAAAGAGTTGCATTAGTAGTCATTGTAAACCTTATTCTCTTACCCCATTTTTCTTCATTATCTCTTGCATATTTAATTATTTCTTTTATTTTGTCCATTATTAAAGTTGGCTCACCGCCAAATAAATCAATTTCTATATTTTTTCTTGGCCCACTTCGCTTTATTACATAATCTATTGCCTTTTTAGCTGTTTCCACACTCATTACACCACCATGCCCATGGTATTCTCCTTCATCAGCAAAGCAGTATTTACATCTTAAATTACATCCATGAATTACATTTAAACATATAGCCTTGATATAATCTCTATCATCCATAGAACTGTGGGCTATTTCTTCATATTGATCTTCTGAATAAAGAATTCCTTCTTCAGCAAGTTCTTGAATTTCATCATAAGCTTCTGAAAGCTCTAATTCATCATATTTTCCCTTAAGCCTGTCTAAAACATTCTTTTTATTTTCTAATTTATTATCATCTAATATATCATAAACTAACTCATCAACTACATGTACTGCACCAGTATTTACATCTAAGACAAAGTAGTTGTCATCCTGTTTAAATTTATGTATTAATGCCATTTTAAACTCCTCCTGAATATACATAAAATC
>JBJEJM010000005.1:7287-8437 GCA_051878075.1 Clostridium sp.
TGTCCCTTTTATAAATAAATAAAGCAAGCAGCAACTTTTCAGTTACTGCTCTTATACTGCTCTTTTAAATTAGTTTTCGCATTCTAAGTTTGCAACTGTGCAAGATGTCTTACAAGCTGATTGACAAGAGTTTGCGCATTCTTTGCAGCCTGGTTTGCATAAACTATTTTTTATGTTTGGTTTGTTTATTGTTTTTATGTGCTTCATTTATAAAAGCCCTCCATTTAAATTTTCTCCAATAATTATACCACCTTTATCATAAATTCTCAATGATTATTGATTATTGTATTTTATTCAATTTATTTCATATTTATATTTTATATTCCTAAAATTCATTCATGTTAAATTATTTTGTTATATAATATTATAAATTTATAATTTCATTTAGAAAAAACCAGTAATAAAATTATTATTTATAAAAACAGTAATATTATTTTTTAATTTAACTACTGTTATATCATTAAAACTCCAAATAACCTGCCCAGTAATTATCCCAATTCCTTTAAGCATAATAGAAACATTAGATCCATGATGTTTATCCTGTATTATTTGTGGTATCAGATTTTTTCTTTTAATTATTTTCTTATTATTAGAAAATTTCACTTTTTCATTACTCTGCATATTTTCACTTACTCTTGAATGATTATCATTACCTAAAGTGTTTACTTCACTATGAATTAAATTTTCATCATTTTTTTTATTATAAGCATTTGATTTATTTTTCTGAGATTTAATAGTATCATCTATTCTGTCAATCAATATATATTTATCTATATTTGTTGAATAAGGTTCCTTTTTCACATCTGAATCAGATTCTGATGCTGACTTAATATTTTTTAAATAGTTTCCTTTTTCATTTTTCTGAACATTCAAATTATTTCCACCATCTGAAATATTCACATTGTTAAATTCTACATCTGCATAAGTCTTTTGATTAAATTTATTTTCTTTAAAACTTTTACTGTTAATTATTTTATTTTTATTTATATCCTTATGAAATTTTTCTTTTTGATTTAATCTATCTTTATTAATATCTTCATGAAATTCTTCTCTTCGATTTAACCTGTTTTTATTAATATCTTCATGAAATTCTTTTCTTTGATTTAATCTGCTTTTATTAATGCCTTCATGAAATTCTTCTCTTTGATTT
>JBJEJM010000006.1:0-10745 GCA_051878075.1 Clostridium sp.
CAATGTATGCAATACATACATCTGTTTTAGAAATTGTACCTATTTGATGGATTTCGCATACTAATCTAGGATCACGTATTCTTCTTCTTATTAGACCAGTATTGAATACTAATTTTTCAATAAATGCATCTCTGCTTCCTCGGAGTGTTTTCTCTTTTTCTGGTTCTGAAGAGTCTTTTCCGGGATAAGTACGTAAATCTAGAATTAAGAAGTATTCAAATTTATCTACATATAAAATTGTCTGACCAGTTAATAGAGAATTTATTATTTTTTCAAAACTATTTTCTTTTTCAACAGAAACATGAGGTACTTGTTTATTCATGAATTCATCAATATTTTTGTAGGAATCCATAGTATCAATAGAAATATTAAAGAAAGATTTTAATATTTCTTCCATTATATCATCTTTTATAAAACCGTTAAGATAATATAATACGCTGTTTCGGCCTCCAATTTTTAATTTTCTTTCAACTATATCAAAACTCTTATCAACAACAAGATTTTCATGGATGAGTTCAATATTTTTACTACAATTATTTGTTACTTTTAGCATTGTATTTAATTATTTATTGCTTAAGCATAGTAACTCAGCAACAAAACTGCTACTTAAAATAGAATCAGATATAGATACTATATAACCATAACTATTGCTAATTTATCTGAATTTTGGCTATTTGTTTATCAATATCTTCTATATTCGCAGTACCTCCTTTCTTTATTTTTTAGTTACTTTAAATAAAAATAATTTTTATAATTTTATAAATATTGCAATGAACAATGAATATTACAGGATTAGTATGTGAAACATAATGTAAATGTATTCGTAAAACAATAATTTATTTTATATATAACATGAATTAGTTTACTCACAAGTTTAAGAACATATCATATTTTAATAAATAAAACGAAATGTGAGGTAAGATAAATGTGCGGAATAGCAGGGTTGATTAATTTTAATGATGATATTACCAATGATAAATATATATTAGATAAGATGGTAAAGACATTAATTAAAAGGGGGCCTGATGCTGAAGGAGAGTATATATCAGAAAATGTACTGTTAGGACATAGAAGGCTTATTGTAGTTGATCCTGAAGGTGGAATTCAGCCTATGATAAAAATTGTTGAAGGAAGAAAGTATACATTAGTATATAATGGAGAACTTTATAATACTGAAGATTTGAGAGATGAATTAAAGAAAATTGGTTATAAATTTGATTCATATTCAGATACAGAAGTACTTTTGACATCATATATAGAATGGGGAACAGAATGTGTTAATAAGTTAATAGGAATATTTGCTTTTGCTGTTTATGATGAATACAAAAAAGAAGTGTTTATAGCAAGAGATCAAATGGGGGTTAAGCCATTATTTTATTCTTTATGTAACAATACATTTATATTTGGTTCAGAGATAAAAACAATTCTTGCTTATCCTAAAATCAAAGCAGAAATTGATAGAGAAGGGCTTACAGAGATATTTGGTCTTGGTCCAGCAACAATTCCAGGAAGCGGAGTTTTGAAAAATATAAAAGAAGTAGCTCCTGCTAACTGTATCCTTATTTCAAAGAATAATAAAATTAAGAAGTGGGAATATTGGACAGTAAAGGCTGAAGAGTTTAAGGATAGTGCTGAAGAAGCAATTGTTCATACTAGGGAGTTATTAATAGATGCAATAACCAGGCAGCTTGTTGGAGATGTTCCAATTTGTACTTTTTTATCAGGAGGACTTGATTCTTCAGCTATATCTGCAATAGCTGCAAATGAATTCAAGAATATGGGGAAAACTCTTACTACTTATTCAATAGATTATGAAGATAATGAAAAATATTTTAAAAAATCATTATTCCAGCCTTCATCAGATGAATATTGGGCTGAAGAAATGGCAAAATTTATTGGCAGCAATCATAAGAAAATAACATTAAATCATCCAGATTTAGCAGATGCATTAAGGGAGGCAGTTTTGGCAAGAGATCTTCCAGGCATGGCAGATATTGATTCATCACTTCTTCTTTTCTGCAGGGAAATAAGAAAAGATTTTGTAGTAGGACTTTCAGGAGAATGTGCAGATGAGATATTTGGAGGTTATCCATGGTTCATAAGAGATGAAATGTTTTATTTAAACACATTTCCTTGGTCAAGATTTGTTAAAGACAGGATTGCTATAGTTAATGAAAATTTAAAGAACATGCCTATCGAAGAGCTTGTAAGAGAGCAGTATGAAAAATCATTAAGTAAAGTTCCTCATACCGATAATGAAAGTAAAAGGGACTATAGGTTAAAAGAAGTATCTTATTTAAATTTAAAATGGTTTATGGTAAATCTTCTTAACAGGAAAGATAGAGTTAGCATGTATAATAGTCTTGAAGTAAGGGTTCCGTTCGCAGATATAAGGCTTGTTGAATATGCTTTTAATATGCCTAGTGAAATAAAATTATATGAAGGCAGAGAAAAGGGGGTTTTAAGAGCAGCATTAGAAGGCATTCTTCCAGATGATATAATTTACAGAAAGAAGAGTCCATATCCAAAGACACATAATCCAATATATACAGATATAGTATGTAATAGATTGAATGAAATTTTAAATAAGAAATCCTCCCCAATTCATGAAATTATAGATGAAAAATTTGTTCGTGAAATTATACAGACAAAAGGAGAATCATATAAAACTCCATGGTATGGCCAATTAATGACAGGACCACAGCTTTTGGCCTATTTAATCCAGGTAAATATTTGGCTTGAAGAATACAATATAAATATAATAGATAATTGAAATTAATTTATATAATTGAGTAAAAATCTGCAGTGTAATAGAAGCTGCAGATTTTAAATATTTATTTGAATTTAAATGTTACTATGTTATTATAATGATTATTCTAATAATTTCGATAAAAAATATATAACTATGATTTTATTTTTTATATAGAAATTATTATATTAGGAGTAGAAAGGTGGATAACTATGGAAATAGGAAGAGTAAGAAGAGGTACAGTAGCTGCTGAAAGAAGAATCAGTACAGGAAAAAAAGATTTCTCACAAAGTTTTAATCAGCAGAGACAGAAAAAATCAGAAGAGCAGCTTAATAAAATGATTGATGATATCAAAAAAAGGGGAGCTAGATTAATAACAACAAAAACATATGTTGATGTGGTTTTATATAAGAAGATGATTAAGGAATATCTTGAATCAGTACTTGAATTTATGTATGAGACTAAAAAGGATATAAGTTTCTGGCAGACACAATATTATGTAACAGTCGATACTATTGATGCTAAGCTTGAAGAGCTTACACAGGCATTATTAGGGGATGAAAAAGATAATATAAATATTGTTGCTGCAATTGATGAAATTCAGGGTATGGTTGTTGATATATATAGATAATATTAAAAATTTCTGGATTTATTTTATTTAAAATTAAATGTTATATATTTAATCTTATTTTGTATATGAGCCTTGTTTATTTTATAAGTTATGATAATATAAAAAGTGGTAAAAATAGATAAAAATCCTTGAAGAATTAGGCATTTAAAGTCTGATTTTTAAAAGATTACTTTTTAATTCTAAACTTTTAATTAAGAAAAGGAGGTATCAATTATGAAAAGGAAATTAACTTTAATTTTGACTTTAATATTTAGCATGATTACTTTGATGTCATGTGGAAATATGGCTTTGAAAGAAAATGATAAACAAGATGAAACTGCTAAAGAAATAAAATTTGTTCTGCCAGATGGCCTTCCAGCAATAGCAGCAGCTAAGATGATTAAAGAAAATCCCAAAATAGATAGTAAGCATATAATAAATTATACTATAGAGCAGAGTTCGGATGCATTAGCAACAAGTGTGATGAAAAGTGAACCAGATATTGCAATAGTTCCATCCAATTTAGCAGCAACTGTATATAATAAAAATAAAGAATATAAGATAGCAGCAACAGTTGGATGGGGTTCGTTTTATATTGGAACTTCAGATCCGGAAGTAAGATCATTAAATGAATTAAAAGGAAAAGAAGTATATAATATAGGTAAGGGATTGACACCTGATATAATTACAAGAACAATTTTAAAAGATAAAGGAATTGATACAGAAAATGATATTAATTTAACATATGTTGATAGTGTTACAGAACTTGCACCCATAATATTATCAGGAAAGTCTAAATATGCTGTAATTCCAGAACCAGCATTATCTTCAGTTCAGACAAAAGATGAAAATTTTAGGATTATAATGAATTTAAATGATGAATGGAAAGCTTTGAATAATTCAGAGTACGGATATCCTCAATCAACTGTTATAGTAAAAAGCAATTTGATAGATAATGATAAGGATTTTGTAAATGGAGTTTTAGATAAGATTAATGAAAGCAGTAAATGGATGTATGAAGAAAAAGAAACACTAGGAACATATTGCGAGGAAATTGGTATTTCAGCAAAGAAACCTATAGTTATGAAGTCTGTAGATAGGTCTAACATAAAGTATGTTAGGATTAATGAATGCTATACTGAATATAAAAATTATTTTGATAAATTGAATCAGTTTGAACCAAAAACAATTGGAGGAAATGTTCCAGATGATGAAATATACATGGAAAAGTAAATATCTTTTAATTTCATGCATATTCTTCATATCATTTTGGGAAGTATCTGCAATATTAATGAATAATGATATCTATCTGCCAAGAATTGAATGCATTCTTAAAGAGGTAATGAATTTGATTCAGGATAAGAATTTTTATATGTATGTAAGCAGCAGTTTCAGCAGAAGTGTTGTAAGTTACTTATATGCATTAATATTATCAGTAATTTTAGGGATACTCTCATCAGTGTATCCCTTTTTTAGGTATCTTACAGCTCCAATAAATTCATTTATTAAAACAATTCCTACATTGGTACTTGTCGTTCTTGCTTTAGTGTGGTTTGATAAGGACAAAGCACCATTTGTAGTTGGGTTTGCAATTGTATTTCCTATACTGTATGAAGGAATTCAAAATAGCATACTTAAAATTGATAAAAGCATATTGGAAATGGCAGAAATATACGAAGTAAGTATGTATGATAAAATTACTAAGATATATATACCTGCAATTAAGTTTTATCTCATTAATATATTTGTATCTACACTGTCTTTGACTTTTAAAGTTGTAATAGCAGGAGAGGTACATGGCCAGCCAAAGTATGGAATAGGCTCGCAGATTCAGCTGGAGAAGGTGAACTTTAATACGACAGGTATTTTTGCATGGATAATTATAATTGTGATAATATCGTTTATTTTTGAATTTATTAATATGAGTCTAAATAAAAGAGCTTACAGGTGGTTAAATGAAGATATGCATAAGAAACTTAACTAAAATATATGGAAATGATAAAATATTTGATAAATTTAATATTGATTTTACAGATGATAAAGTTAACTGCATTGTTGGTGAATCAGGGTGTGGAAAAACAACACTCTTAAATATAATGGCTGGACTCATAGAAGCAGATTCATGTGATATTGATGGGATTACTAATAAAGATATAAGTTATGTATTTCAGGAAGATAGACTTATAAAGTGGCTGACAATAGAAGAAAATCTGAAAATCACATTAAAAAAATATTATAAAAAAGATGAATTAAATGATAAAATCAATGAAGTATTAAATCTTGTTGGGATAGCTCAAATTAAAGATAAATATCCAAATGAATTAAGTGGTGGAATGAAACAAAGAGTGAATATTGCAAGGGCTTTTGGAAAACCATCAAAAATAATATTGATGGATGAACCATTTAAATCCCTGGATTATAAAATTAAGTATACAATAATAAATGAATTCATGAGAATTTTAAGAAAAGAAAATAGAATGGTAATATTGGTTACTCATGACTTAGAAGAAGCTTTATATTTTAAAGGAAATGTAATAGTGCTTGGACAGAGACCAGTAAAAGTAAAGGCAGTTTTTAAAGAAAAATTGGAAAACCATAAAGATGAAATATTAAACTTAATATAAGTTATGAGTAATATAAAGCCTATTAAATAGTTTTTTTCAATTAAAATAATACTATTTTACTGGCTACACTTATAAACATAAAAGCAGCCAATAAGAAACTGAAAAAACTAAGTATTTTTTTATCGTCATTTAAAAGATTTATACCGAGCAATGTATCGCATAATCCCATAATAACAAAAATCACAGGAAAATATTCATTTGGATTTAAATTGCTTGTTACTATGTTTAAAGATAATATTGAAAGAGAAACTGCTAAAATCATATTAGCAATATTAAAAGTTTTTCGAAGCATAGAAAACACCACCTTAATATATTGAAAATTATGTATTGTATTTAAATTATATACAAGCTATTTTATTTTTATTCATAAAATAGGGAGGAAAAGGATAAAAATGTTAAAAAAATTTATTTCATTTTATAAGCCGTATAAAGTTATATTTACTTTAGATTTAATAGCGGCATTTATATCTGCAATGTGTGATTTGGTATATCCAATGATGACAAGGGATCTTTTAAATGAATCTATACCAAACAGAAATATTAAAATGATAGGAATATTTGCTGTATTACTATTAGCTATATTTATATTAAAGGCTGCATGTGGATACTTTATGCAGTATTGGGGACACATTGTTGGTGTAAGAATGCAGGGAGATATGAGAAGAAATGTTTTTAAGCATCTTCAGAAACTTCCTAATAGTTATTTTGATAACAATAAAACTGGAGATATAATGTCAAGAATAATTAATGATCTTATGGAAATATCAGAACTTGCGCATCATGGACCAGAAGATTTGTTTATTTCTATAGTAATGCTTGTAGGTTCATTCTTAATTTTATGCACAATAAACATACCGCTTACTATTTTAATATTTGTTTTTATACCAGTTATTGTGGCATTTACTTTGTTTGAAAGAAAGAAAATGAACAAGGCATTCATGGATACTAAAGTTGCAAATGGAGCAGTTAATGCAGCACTGGAAAATAGCATATCTGGAATAAAAATATCAAAAGCATTTGTCAGACATGAATCTGAACAGGAAAAGTTTGAAAAAGGTAATGAAAAATTCATGAAAGCCAGCGGAAAAGCATATAGAGTCATGGCTGAATATTTTTCTGGTTCAGGATTTGGACTAGATATATTGAATTATGTTGGACTTATTGGCGGAGGACTTTTTACATTTTATAATGTAATAGATATTGGAGACTTTATGGCATATATGCTGTTTATAAAGATGTTTACACAGCCCATAAAAAAATTAATTGACTTTATGGAACAGTATCAAAATGGAATTACAGGATTCCAAAGATATATGGAAATAATGAATCATGAGGCTGAAAAGGATAAGGAAGATGCTATAGAACTGAAAGATGTTCGTGGTGAAATAGAATTTAAGCATGTTAATTTCAGCTATGAGGGAAATAAAGTATTAAATGATATTTCAATAAAGATTGAACCAGGAAAGATGCTTGCTCTTGTAGGTGCATCTGGTGGTGGAAAGACTACATTCTGCAACCTTATTCCTAGATTTTATACAATTGATAGTGGAGATATACTAATTGATAGTAAGAGTATTTATGATGTTACAGCAGATTCACTTAGATCTAATATAGGAATAGTACAGCAGGAAGTGTTCTTATTTACTGGAACAATAAAAGATAATATTCTTTTTGGAAAAGTGGATGCTACAGATGAAGAATTAATAAATGCAGCCAAAATGGCTAATATACACGAATTTATTGAAAGTCTTCCAGAAGGTTATGATACATATATAGGCGAAAGAGGAGTAAAATTATCAGGAGGACAGAAGCAGAGAATATCAATTGCAAGAGTATTCTTAAAGAATCCTTCAATACTTATACTTGATGAAGCAACATCAGCTCTTGATAATATTACTGAAAAAATAATCCAGGATTCATTAGAAAAATTGTGTCACGGAAGAACAACTATAGTTGTAGCCCATAGGCTTTCTACAATAAAAAATGCAGACGAAATCGTTGTTCTTGGAAAAGAAGGAATAATAGAAAAAGGCTCTCATGATGAACTAATAAAATTAGATGGAGAATATACAAGACTTCATAAAATATCATCATTTTAATTTAATGACAATTTATATATGAACAAATATTTATTGAAAAAATATTATAGTATTATTAAGACTAGAAATTAATTTATAAAAAATAATATTAAAATTTTCATTAAATATAGAGGTGAAATCATGGTAGAGCATATAAATGATGATAATTTCATTAGTAAAGTTTTACAGGAAGAGGGACTTGTTATAGTAGATTTTTCTGCTAAATGGTGTGGACCATGCAGAATGTTATCACCAATATTGGAGAATATATCAGAGGAAAATGAATATGTCAAAGTAACAAAAATAGATGTTGATGAAAGTCCTATAGTATCAAGAAAATATAATATTCAGAGTATACCTATGCTTTTATTTTTCAAGAATGGAAAGATTGTTGATGAAATAGTAGGATTTGTACCTAAAGATATTATAAGTATAGTTATAGATGAAAATTTATAAAAGAATTTATGGCTGAGTTTATTATATTAAAAATAAAGCATTAAAAACCAGTTCATTTTGATATGAACTGGTTTTTTATACTTTATAATATTATTATTTAACTTCGTAAATCCATCCTTCTGGAGCTTCAACATCACCCATTTGGATTCCGTAAAGAATGTCATATAATTTTTTTATAGTTGGTCCAACTTCAGTTTCACTATAGAATACATGTCTTTCGCCTTTGTAATCAATAGCTCCAATTGGAGTTATAACAGCAGCAGTACCACATGCACCAGCTTCAGCAAATTCATCTAGTTTATCAGCAAATACATCTCTTTCGAATACAGGCATCTTTAAGTAATGTTCTGCAATGTATAATAAAGAATATTTTGTTATACTTGGTAATATTGATGGTGATTTAGGAGTTACAAATTCACCTTTCTTTGTTATACCTATAAAGTTAGCAGCACCAACTTCATCAATTTTAGTATGAGTTGCTGGATCTAAGTAAATACAATCAGCATATCCACCTTCAGCAGCTTTTTTATGAGCTTGTAATGAAGCAGCATAGTTACCACCAACTTTCTGCTTACCAGTTCCTTTAGGTGCGGCTCTGTCAAATTCATCTTGAATTACAAAGTTACATGGTTTCAATCCACCTGAGAAATAAGGGCCAACTGGCATACAGAATACTGTAAATATATATTCTGATGCTGGTTTAACTCCAATGTTATCTCCAACACCCATTAATATTGGTCTTATATATAAAGTTGCACCAGTTCCATAAGGTGGTACATACTTTTCATTAGCTTTTACAACCTGCATACATGCATCTATAAATTTTTCTTCAGGAACATGTGGCATAAGAAGCTTATCACAGCTTGCATTCATACGAGCAGCATTTCTATCAGGTCTGAATAATTGGATTTTACCTTCCTTAGTAGTATATGCTTTTAATCCCTCAAAACAACTTTGTCCATAATGAAGAACAGGTGACGCCTCGCTTATATGAAGAGTGTTATCTGTTGTAAGTTTTCCTTCATCCCATTTTCCATCTTTCCAGACTGAAATATAACGGTAATCTGTCTTTATGTAGTTAAATCCTAATTTACCCCAGTCTATATCAGCTTTTTTCCCCATTTTAATTCCTCCATATCTTTAGGCTTATTGCCAACTTATTCATTAACATATATTGTATCACTACTTTGAGAATAATTCTACAATTTAATATAAAAAGTGAAAAAACTTTAATATATTTATAAAAATATTGCTGTAGTATTTTAAAATTTTGAACATTAAGTTTGTTTTATTGAAAAATGCGTATATTTAATAAAAAGCTGATTTATATTCTTAAAAAATTTAAAATATAAATCAGCTGTGTAGGGGATTTAATAATAAAATTCAGTTTTAAAATAAATTAATTCCAAAGCTGTGCATCTGAAGGCATTCTGAAATCTCCTCTAGGACTTAAAGAAATGCTTCCTACTTTAGGTCCATCAGGAAGAGCACTTCTTTTGAATTGTTGAGTAAAGAATCTATACATAAATTTATCAAGCCATTTATTAATTTCTTCTTTTGAATATATGTCTTTAAAAGCATGCTGAGCTAAGAAAGTAATTCGTTCTTTTGTAGAACCATGTTTTATAAAATGATATAAGAAGAAATCGTGAAGTTCATATGGACCTACAATATCTTCAGTTTTTTGAACAATTTCTCCAGTAGAACTTTTAGGAAGAAGTTCTGGACTTACAGGAGTATCAAGGATATCCATTAATGTATCATGTACTGCTTTGCTGGATTCATGTTCAGCTACATATTCAACAAGATATCTTACAAGTGTTTTTGGGATTGAAGGATTAACAGAATACATAGACATATGGTCACCGTTATATGTACACCATCCTAATGCTAATTCAGATAAATCACCAGTACCTATTAAAAGTCCTCTTTCTTTATTAGCTAAATCCATTAATATCTGTGTTCTTTCTCTTGCCTGTACATTTTCATATGTTACATCATGTATGTTTTTATCATGACCGATATCTTCAAAGTGTTGAAGTGATGCTTTTACAATATTTATTTCTCTTAAATCTGTTCCAAGTTCTCGGCATAAATCTAAAGCATTATTATATGTTCTGTCAGTTGTACCAAAACCAGGCATTGTTATAGTTACTATATTCTTTTTATCCATATTTAATAATTCGAAAGTTTTTACAATTACAAGCAATGCAAGAGTAGAGTCAAG
>JBJEJM010000006.1:10845-21810 GCA_051878075.1 Clostridium sp.
TAACTGTATATTACTTCATTATCTCTTTGGAATCTTTTGTTTTCATTTAATAAAGAACCATTTTCGCTGATAATAAGGTGACCGCTGAAAAGGACATCTGTTGTAGATTCATGAACTCCGGCTGAAGAATATATATAGCTGCACATACAACGTGCACTTTGATTTGAAATTAAGCTTCTTCTATAATCTGATTTGCTTACAAGTTCATTAGAAGCAGAAAGATTACCAATTATATGAGCACCCATAAGAGATAAATATGAACTTGGTGGTATTGTAACCCATAAATCTTCACATATTTCAACTCCAAAGTTTCCTAAGTTTGATGAGAAGATTAAATCTACGCCAAAAGGAATATCTTTTTGAAATGGAAGATCTACTTTTTCCTTACTAATAGATATTCCTTCAGTAAACCATCTTTTTTCGTAGAACTCACTATAGTTAGGTAAATATGATTTTGGAACTATTCCAAGGATTTTTCCTTTGAATAATAAATAGGCGCAATTATAAATAGTACTATTTACAACAAGAGGAGAGCCTACGGCAATAAGCATATCCATATTTTTTGTATTATTTAATAAAGTTTCTATTCCTTTTAAAGCTTCAGAAAGAAGATGTTCCTGAAGAAATAGATCTCCACAGGTATAAGATGTAACACATAATTCTGGGAAAACTACAAATTTACATCCTTTTTCATCAGCTTCATTTATGCACTTTAAAATATTTTCGATATTATAATTGACATCACTTACCCTTGTGTTTGGGCATGCAGATGCAACTTTTAAAAAATCCATATAATCACTCCTTATATACTACGATTTACATCATTAAAAATATGTATCATGAATTTATTTTGACTAAATATAAAAAATATATCCTAATATAAATAAACCAATATACATAATTATAGTAATAAACAAGAAATATTTGTTTATCAGTCATATTAAATGAAGAATAGTATGCTTTTTCATTTAATATTAATATTTTTGCAGATTCAGGTCAACTTTAAATTCACATATATGATTGATATTTGAATTTAAGATATATCCCTTGCACCTGGCATAATTAATAGATGAATCACAAGTATACAGATATAAAATTTTAAATAAAGGTTATTAAAAAACTTATTTCAAAGTAAGAAAAAACTTGAAAACTAATTTGATATACTGTATAATCAAATTATGGAAAAGTTAAGATTAATCAACATATTCATAGAGTATAATAATGGTAGGAGGTGATATGGATGGAATCAGTAGTTTTATGGATTTTAATTGCAGTTGGTATGGTTATTATTGATATATTATCAAGTAGTTTTTGTTTTGTGCTTCTTGCAGTTGGATCTGTTGGTGCTATTATATGCTCATATGCAGGTTTTGGATTTGCAGCACAGGCAATTACGTTTGCAATTTTAAACATAATTTCTATCGCTGTAGGATATCCATGGTTAAAGAAAAAATTTAAAAAAACATTTGTAAGAACACCGCTTATGGAAGAGAAATATATTGGCAAAATTTTAGAGTCAGATAAAGAAATAAAAGATACAGCTCAAATTAAGCTTGGCGGTGACTATTGGATGGTAGTTAATAGAGGAAAAGTAATTAATTCAGGAGATAAATTCAAAATAATCGGTCTGAATGGAATAAAATTATTAATACAGAAAGTTGAGGAGGAATAATAATGATATTATCAATACTTTTAGTTTTAGTACTATTAATAGCAGTTGGTGCAATATTATCATCAATCAAGATTGTAAATACAGGTTATTTATATGTAGTAGAAAGATTTGGACAATTTGATAGAGTCTTAGAGCCAGGATGGCATTTCATAATTCCATTTGTTGATTTTGTAAGAAAAAAGATATCAACAAAACAACAGATTTTGGATGTTCCGCCACAATCAGTTATAACTAAAGATAATGTTAAGATTTCAGTTGATAATGTTATATTTTTTAAAGTGTTAAATGCAAAAGATGCAGTGTATAATATTGAGGATTATAAAGCTGGTATAATTTATAGTGCAACAACAAATGTAAGAAACTGTTTAGGTTCTATGTCACTTGATGAAATACTTAGTGGACGTGATTCTATTAATCAAAAGCTTTTATCAATTATTGATGAAGTAACAGATGCTTATGGAGTAAAAGTGTTATCTGTTGAAATGAAGAATATAATACCTCCAGCTGAAATACAACAGGCAATGGAAAAGCAGATGAAAGCAGAAAGAGATAAGAGAGCAATGATCCTTCAAGCTGAAGGACAGAGACAATCTCAAATAGAAAAAGCAGAAGGTGAAAAGCAGGCAAAAATACTTGCAGCTGAAGCTGAAAAAGAAGCCAATATAAGAAGAGCAGAAGGTCTTAGAGAATCTCAATTACTTGAAGCAGAAGGTAAAGCAAAAGCTATAGAACAGATAGCTATAGCAGAATCTGAAGCTATCATGAAGGTGAATAAGGCAATAATTGAATCAGGAACTGATGAAAGAGTTATAGCATTAAAGCAGGTTGAAGCACTTAAAGAAATGGCTAATAATCCAGCTAACAAGCTTATTCTGCCTAATGAAACTTTATCATCACTTGGAAGTATTGCAGCTATTGGGGAAATGCTAAAAGATAAAAAATAATAATAAGTATATATGTAATATAAGAAAGTTTTAAGGGGAGTTCAGATATTTGAATTCTCCTTTTTAATGAGAGTATAAATATATAAAATTCCAAATAATATGCCCTCACAAAATGAAGGGAAAGAATTAACTTTATTCAAATAGTGTGATAAAAAAATATCATGCTATTTTTAATAATTAGCTATAGTACTGATATTTACTGATAAAAAGTATTGTAAAATTTTATTTTATATGGTATATATATAATAAAATATGCAAGAATAAAAAAATAAATTTCATTTTTAGTGATAGGGGGAAATACATGAAGAAGAAATTAGGTCTTACAACAAAAGTATTTATTGGATTAATATTAGGGGCTATATGTGGAATTATTTTATACAAATTTATTCCATCATGTTTTATTAAGGATGAATTTTTAGTTAATGGAATATTTAAGGTTATTGGAAAAGGTTTCTTAAGATTAATGCAGATGCTGGTAGTACCATTAGTATTTTGTTCGTTAGTATGTGGAAGCATGGCAATAGGAGATACAAAAAAGCTTGGACGAGTAGGCGTAAAAACAATGATATTCTACGTAGTTACTACTGCACTAGCAATTTCTATAGCTATAGGTATAGGTAAAATAATAAATCCAGGAATAGGATTAGATATGTCTACTATTCATGTAGAAGAAACAACTATTGCAGAATCAAAAGCACTGTCAGATGTTCTTCTAGATATAATACCTTCCAATCCAATTAATTCGCTATCTAGCGGGAATATGCTTCAGATAATTGTATTTGCTATTTTGATTGGAATAATATTAGCAGGACTTGGTGAAAAAGCAGATGTGGTTGGAAAGTTTTTTGCACAGTTTAATGAAGTTATGATGTCCATGACAATGATAGTAATGAAAGCAGCACCGGTAGGAGTATTCTGTTTGATAGCAACAACTTTTTCCAATATAGGGTGGAATGCATTTGCACCTATGCTAAAATACATATGTGCAGTGTTAATTGCTTTGATAGTACAATGTCTTGGAACTTATATGGCTATGCTTAAAGGATTTACAAATCTTAGTCCAAGAAAATTTTTGAAGAAGTTTTCATCAGTTATGAGTTTTGCTTTTTCAACAGCAACTTCAAATGCAACAATTCCACTTTCTATAGAAACATTAAAAGATAAGATGGGGGTATCAGAGAAGATATCTTCATTTACAATACCGCTTGGAGCTACTATAAATATGGATGGAACAGCTATAATGCAGGGAGTTGCAGTGGTATTTGTATCTCAGGCGTTTGGAATAGAACTTGGATTAAATGAATATCTTACGGTAATATTGACTGCTACATTAGCATCTATTGGAACGGCAGGTGTTCCAGGAGTAGGTTTAATAACTTTATCAATGGTATTTAATTCAGTTGGATTACCGGTTGAAGGAATTGGTATTATAATGGGAATTGATAGAATCCTTGATATGACAAGAACAGCTGTAAATATAACAGGTGATGCTGTGTGTACAACAATAGTTGCACATCAGGAAGGTGAGTTAAATCGAGAAATGTTTGAACAGGAAGATGTTAAAAATATTGAATAAGAAATAGTGCAATAAAATAAATAATTATTAAGATAACAGGACTGTAAGTTGAAATAAATGATTTATCAGTTCTGTTATTTTTATGTGGAGGGTTATGATTGCATAATAAGTAAAAAAGTATTAATATATACTTGTCAGTACAAAAGACTTGAGGTGAAGGAATGAAAATAAGAAATTTAATGATACTAGGGATAATATTAGCCATGCCTTTTTCAATGATAAGCTGTGATTTTCAAGATGATTATATATTGGAAACAAAAGAAAATACAGATGATAAGCCTTCTGGTGATAAGGTAGATGAAATATTTGAATCAGATAAAATATCAGAGCTGATGGATAAATTAAAAACAACTCCAACTGAAATAAGTGATAAATTAGATGAAACAGATAGTGATGTTCAAGATATGATTGATGAATTAAATGATAAAATGGACGAGCTAAAGAGTTCAATAGATGATGCAGATTTTGAAAATAAGAGTGGAGATATAATAGATAAAATTGATGAAGTGAATGAAAAAATTGATGAACTCAAAGACAAAGCTGATGATGCAAAAGACAGGGTAGATAATTATGATAGTCCTATAGATGAAGAAAAAGTTACAGATTCAATAGATGAATTAAAATCACATATGAGCAATCTTGAAAATGCTATAAATAGATTAGGACAAAAATAATAGATTATTAAAAATGAATTTTTTAGTATATGCTAGAAAATTCATTTTTTAATATATTAAAAAATTTATAAGTAATATATAAAAGTATAGAAGATATTATAAATTTATTATAGGAATTTTGAGAAAATAAAAAATACTTGAATAATATACTTTAGTGTGATAAAGTAATAAAAAGAGAAAGTGATTTTTAAAGGGGGATATATAAATTGAAAGCAAATAAAATGATTAAGAAATTAATAATATTAGGAATAGTATCATCTATAGGGATTGCTGCTATTGGATGTGGGAAAAATCCAGAAAAGACAAGTACTTCTGTAGATACATATGATAAAGAAGAGATTGTAATTGGTCTGGATGATCAATTTGTACCTATGGGATTTAGAGATGAGAGTGGTGAAATAGTAGGATTTGATATAGACCTTGCAAAAGCAGTTGGGGAAAAATTAAATAAAAAAGTGAAATTCCAGCCTATTAGCTGGAGCATGAAAGAAAGTGAACTTAATGGGGGAAATATAGATTTAATATGGAATGGATATTCAATAAGCGATGAAAGAAAGAAAAAAGTTGAATTTTCAAAACCATATTTAAATAATAATCAAATAATTGTAACATTAGCAGATTCGCCTATAAATACAAAAACAGATCTTGCTGGAAAAAAGGTAGGGGCTCAGGATCAGTCTACAGCAGTTGATGCAGTTAAAGATGATGGAGATACAATAAATACTTTTGATGGTGGAAATTTAATTACATTTGAAGATAATAATCAGGCATTAATGGATTTAGAAGCAGGAAGATTAGATGCAATAGTTGTTGATGAAATTTTAGCAAGATATTATATTAAGGCTAGAGGTGAAGATAAATATAAGATTTTATCTGAAAACTTTGGAAGTGAACAATATGGTGTTGGAATCAGAAAAGGTGAAAGTAAGTTTGTAGAAGAATTCAATAATGCTTTAGATGAAGTAATAAATGATGGACAAGCAGCTAAGATATCAGAAAAATGGTTTGATGAGGATATTATAGTGAAATAATTTTCACTATATGAGCATAGTAAGGAGGAGAATGTTTTGAATTATATCTTAGGTTTAATGCCCCAGATATTAGAAGGGTTAAAAGTTACATTAGAAATTTTTATACTAACATTAATATTATCAATTCCTCTTGGAATAGTTATAGGATTAATGAGAACATCAAAATCAAAAATATTGAGTAAAATAAGTGGAGCATATGTTCTTATAATGAGAGGAACTCCTCTATTACTACAAATTATTGTTATTTTCTTTGGATTGCCATTGGTGGGGATTACATTTGAGAGGTTTACATCAGCTATAATTGCATTTACATTGAATTATGGAGCTTATTTTGGTGAAATTTTCAGAGCAGGTATACAATCTGTTGATGAAGGACAGATTGAAGCGGCAGAAGTATTAGGAATTACACCTAAAGATACATTTTTTAGAATTGTACTTCCACAGGCATTTAAGTCAGTACTTCCTCCTGTTGCAAATGAAATAACTACATTGGTTAAAGATACATCTTTGGTATATATAATTGGAATGGATGAATTATTGAAAATCGGCAAGATTGCATCAAACAGAGATGTTTCATTGATTCCTCTTATAGTGGTAGGAGCAGTTTATTTAGTAGTTATAGGAATTCTCAGCAGAGGATTTAAGATTATAGAAAAGAGATATGACTATTATAAATAGGAGGATGTGGAATAATGCTTAAAGTAAGTAATTTAAAAAAACGTTTTGGAAATACTGAAGTGTTAAAAGGTGTTAATCTTGAAATAAAAGAGGGCGAAATTCTAGTTATAGTTGGAAAATCAGGAGGGGGAAAAACTACCCTTTTAAGATGCATTAATGCATTAGATTACTGTGATAGTGGTTATATAGAGATAAATGGAAATATACTCTGCAAAGATGGAAGGTATGCAAATAAGAAAGAGCTTAGAAAAATAAGAAAAGACATAGGTTTTGTATTCCAAAGTTTTAACTTGTTTCCTCATATGAGTGTTCTAGAAAACATAATTGAAGCTCCGCAAAGAGTTTTAGGAATGAGCAGAGAAGAAGCAGTAAACAAGGCAGAAGAGACCCTGGGGTTTTTAGGATTATTATCTAAAAAGGATAATTATCCATATGAATTATCTGGAGGACAGAAACAAAGAGTTGCAATAGGGAGAGCTTTAGTTCTAGAACCTAAAATAATGTGTTTTGATGAACCAACATCAGCATTGGATCCAGGTCTTACAGGTGAAGTTGCAAATCTAATTAAAGATTTAAGTAAAAAAGGTATGAGTATGATGATAATAACTCATGATACAAGTTTTGCTAAAGATGTAAGTGATAGAATAGTTTCTATGAATTCAGGAGTAATTGAGAACAGGATAATATTTTAGGATTAAATTGTAATAATTTTGTTGAATTATCCTACAAAATATGATATTCTTATTACTGTAATATAATTCAAGAATTAATCAATACTCGTAAATTTCCCTCTGTTTCAGAGATTGTTTAAAGTATAAGGTTAATCTTTGAAAAGGAGGATTTATATAATGGAAGATAAGACTTTAGTATGTAAAGATTGTGGCAAGGAATTCGTATTTACTGTAGGTGAACAAGAATTCTTCAAAGAAAAAGGATTTGAAAATGATCCAGTTAGATGCCCTGAATGTAGAAAAGCAAGAAAGGCTCAAAGAAATAACAGAAACTTTGATAAATAATATTGAATTTCAAGACCATAAGAAATTTCTTATGGTCTTTATTTGTATATATATGTCTAAATATTAAGAAACATTGCGAAAAATTTATAGTATTGTGGGAATGAGTTATGGATGAAATGAAGAAAAATATAAGAGTTATACAATTAAATATACAGGCATTTATAAAGTGGATTATAATAGCATTGATTACAGGTGGTGTTGGAGGAATTGTAGGAAGTATATTTCACTTAAGTGTAGAATTTGCAACTAATACACGAAATCAATATCCCTGGATATTATATCTATTGCCTTTTGGAGGACTCATTATTGTTTTTTTATATAAAAAAGGAATGAAGGAAGATCCAGGAACAAACCTTGTTATTAATTCAATAAGGACAGATGGAAAAGTTCCTTTTATGATGTCGCCACTTATTTTTATAGGTACTGTAATTACTCATCTTTTAGGAGGTTCAGCAGGAAGGGAAGGAGCAGCACTTCAGCTTGGAGGGAGCATAGGATCACAGATAGGAAATTTGTTAAGGCTTGATGAAAAAGATATGCATCTTATAACTTTATGCGGTATGAGCGGAGTGTTTTCAGCATTATTTGGAACACCATTAACAGCAGCCTTTTTTTCTATGGAAGTAATAAGTGTTGGAATAATATATTATTCAGCATTTATACCATGTATAGTATCATCTATTGCTGCATATGCTGTATCTTTATGTTTTGGACTAGCTCCTGTAAGATTTGATTTAAACATATTTCCAGAATTATCAGTTTTGAATATAGTTAAAGTGATGATACTTGGCAGTTTATGTGCTGTGGTGAGCATTATTTTCTGCGAAATGCTTCATAAGAGCAGTAAACTATTAAAAAAGTTTATACCAAACAGCTATCTTCGTGTATTTTTAGGGGGAAGCATTATTATTGTTATGACATTGATTGTAGGAAGCAGGGATTATAATGGTGCTGGAATGGATATTATAACAAATGCAGTCAATGGAACAGCAAGGCCGGAAGCATTTATATTAAAGATGATATTTACAGCAGTTACTATAAATGTTGGATATAAAGGAGGAGAAATAGTACCCACATTCTTTATAGGGTCAACCTTTGGGTGTATCTTTGGAAGTCTTTTGGGATTAGATCCATGCTTTGGAGCAGCAGTGGGGCTTGTAGCAATGTTTTGCGGAGTTGTAAATACTTTAATAACATCTATAATATTAAGTATTGAACTTTTTGGCGCAGGAAATATAATGTTGTTTGCAGTTGCTTGTGGAGTGAGTTATATGGAGTCAGGATACTATAGTCTTTATACAAGTCAGAAAATAATGTATTCTAAAATTAAGGCTGAATATATAAATAGAAATGCTGAGTAAAATAAATATGAATTTACATAAATAAAGAATAATTGAAAATTATTAACAGAATTAAAAATAAATAAAGATTGCAGATAGCAGTATTGATATTAAAAAATACTGCTATTTTTATGGCAAAAAATACGAATAATAATAATTACAAATAAATAAAAATTCGAATAAATTGTGAGTTTGATAAATTAGATAAACCTTAAAAACTAAAGAGGTTTAATATGGAAATTAACTTAAATTAAGTTTTGATATTTGAAATATTAATTTTATTCACAAAAATTGTATGTATATTTACTTTAAAATCAAAGGATGATAAGCTTTGATTGTCAAAAGAATAAAAAGAAAAATAATATAAAAATCTCACTTAAGAATATTAATTATGAAAAACAAAATAAAATAGAAATTATTAAAATGGCCTATAAATATCAAGGAAATACGAATATTAAAAATAAAATGGAGGGATTAGAAATGAAGACAAGAGTGGAATTTGACTCCATAGGAAGTATGGAGATACCGGAAGAAGCATATTATGGAGTGCAGACATTAAGAGCAAAAAAGAACTTTCCAATAACCAATAAACATATTAATGAAAAATTAATAGTGAGTCTTGCAGAAATAAAAAAAGCAGCAGCAATTACAAACAAAAATGCAGGTAAATTAAAACCACAGATAGAAAATGCTATTGTAAATGCATGTGATGAAATAATATGTGGAAAGCTTCATGATCAATTTATTTTAGATCCAATACAAGGCGGTGCTGGAACATCTGTTAATATGAATGCAAATGAAGTAATTGCAAATCGTGCAATAGAATTACTTGGAGGTAAAAAAGGTGACTATAGTATAATTAATCCTAATGATGATGTTAATATGTCTCAGTCAACAAATGATGTATTTCCAACAGCAGGAAAGCTTACAGTTTTAAAGATGCTGCCTGAAGTGGTTTCAGAATTACAGAGGTTATATAAAGAGTTAGAACTTAAATCCTTAGAATTTAATGATGTTATTAAAATGGGACGTACTCAGTTACAAGATGCAGTCCCAATAAGATTAGGACAATCATTTCATGCTTTTGCTTCAATGATAAAACGTGATATTGAAAGAATCAAAAAAGCTGGGGAGGAAATGCTTGTATTAAATATAGGAGCAACTGCAATAGGTACAGCAATAAATACAAGTCCATATTATTTAGAAAATATAACAGATAACTTAAGAAAAGTATGCAGATTGAATGTTGCACAAGCTAGCGATTTAATTGATGCAACACAAAACCTTGATGGATTTGTAACAGTATCAGGTGTATTAAAAACATGTGCAGTTAATCTTTCAAAAATGTCAAATGATCTAAGATTACTTTCAAGTGGTCCTAAGACTGGAATTGCAGAAATAAATCTTCCAGCTAAACAAAATGGATCATCAATTATGCCTGGAAAGGTAAATCCAGTAATACCTGAAGTGGTTTCACAGGTTGCATTCAATATAATAGGCAATGATTACACAATAACTATGGCAGCAGAATCAGGACAGTTAGAGCTTAATGCTTTTGAGCCAGTACTATTTTATAAATTATTTGAATCTATAGAAACATTAAAAAATGCAGTAACAACATTGACAGATAATTGTGTTTCAGGAATTACTGCTAACAAAGATAGATGCAGAGAATTGGTAGAAAACAGTGTTGGAATTGTTACAGCATTATGTCCATATATAGGATATAAGAAGTCAGCATCAATAGCTAAGAAATCATTGAAGACTGGAGTATCAGTAAAAGAAATAATATTAGAGGAAAATATTTTATCTGAAGATAAACTTGATGAAATATTAAATCCATTTGAAATGACAAATCCAGCAGCTTATAAAGATTTAGAAGCTGATAAAGCAATATAAATAATTTATAGAATTAAATATTAAAAAGCCTATTAATAATTTTTAATAATGCTTTAATTATATGCAAGAGGAATTCAGTTTTGGATTCCTCTTTTGCATATAATTATATTATGAAAATATAATTAATTTTGAATG
>JBJEJM010000006.1:21910-35450 GCA_051878075.1 Clostridium sp.
TTATATGAAAAGTATGGATAATTTGGGTTGACAATGTACGTGTTAGATGATAACCTAAATATAGAAATACGAAAGTTGCAAAAAATTAAAATTAAAATATTCGCATCACAAAGATGTGGTAATAAGCGAAATCTCATAATATTTTGGAGGAATTAAGATGTCAAATATTAGAAGTGTATTTGTAGAAAAGAAGAGTGGATTTAATGTTGAAGCTCAAAGTTTATTAAGAGATTTTAAAGAAAACTTAGGGGTAGCAGAACTTGAAGATGTAAGAGTAATTAATAAGTATTTAATATCTGAAATATCTGAAGAATACTATAAAAAAGCATTACATACAATTTTTGCAGAACTTACAGTTGATAAGATCTATGAAGAAAAATTACCAATCAGTGAAGGAGAAATAGCCTTTGGAGTTGAATTCCTACCAGGTCAGTATGACCAGAGAGCTGATTCAGCATCTGAATGTTTAGCACTTTTAACAGCTGAAGATAAAGTCGAAATTAAATCGGCTAAAATAGTTGTTTTAAAAGGAAATATTTCTAAAAGCGATATTGAAAAGATTAAAAAGTATTATATCAATCCTGTAGATTCAAGAGAAGTGGACATAGACAGTAAAGAATTAGCATCAATCTCAAGCACACCTAAAGACGTTCAAATCTTAAATGGATTTACTCAAAAAACAAGAGAGGAATTATTAGCATTTCATAAAGAATTAGGACTTGCAATGAGTCTTGACGATCTTTTAATGATTCAAGATTATTTTAAAGAAGAAAAACGTGAACCAACTATAACAGAAATTAAAGTTATAGATACTTATTGGTCAGATCACTGTAGACACACAACCTTCTCAACAGTTTTAGAAGATGTACATATTGAAGAGGGGACTTATACACAGCCTATTAAAAAGAGTTATGAAGAATACTTAAAATCAAGAGAATATGTTTACGGTGACAAACAAAAAAATAGAACTCTTATGGATATTGCAGTAATAGCAATGAAAGAATTAAGAAAACGAGGAAAACTTAACGACTTAGATATATCAGAAGAAATAAATGCCTGTTCAATAAACGTAAAAGTTGAAACAGACAAGGGAATAGAAGATTATCTTGTAATGTTTAAAAATGAAACTCATAATCATCCTACAGAAATTGAACCATTTGGTGGTGCAGCTACATGTCTTGGTGGAGCTATAAGAGATCCGCTTTCAGGAAGAACTTATGTATATCAGGCAATGAGAGTTACTGGAGCAGCAGATCCAACAGTTCCTGTTGAAGATACTATGGAAGGTAAATTACCACAAAGAAAGATTGTTCTTGGAGCAGCTCATGGATATAGTTCATATGGTAATCAAATTGGTCTTGCAACTGGTCAGGTTCAGGAAGTTTATCATCCAAACTATGCAGCAAAGAGAATGGAAGTTGGAGCAGTTATTGCATCAGCACCAAAAGAAAATGTAATACGTGAAGAGCCAAGCCTTGGCGATGTAATAATTCTTCTTGGAGGAAGAACAGGAAGAGATGGTGTTGGTGGAGCTACAGGTTCATCAAAAGAACATACTGTTGATTCGTTAAGTGAGTGTGGTGCAGAAGTTCAAAAGGGTAATGCACCAACAGAAAGAAAACTTCAAAGATTGTTTAGAAACCCTAAGGCAGCAAAGATGATTAAAAGATGCAATGATTTCGGAGCAGGTGGAGTTTCAGTTGCAATTGGTGAACTTTGCAGAGGATTAGATATAAATTTAGATAAAGTTACAAAAAAATATGAAGGTTTAGATGGAACAGAACTTGCTGTTTCAGAATCTCAGGAAAGAATGGCTGTTGTTGTAACAAAGGAAAATGCAGATGAATTCATAAGACTTTCAAATGAAGAAAACTTAGAAGCTACATTAGTTGCAAAGGTTACTGATACAGACAGATTAAGACTTTTCTGGAGAGGAAAGAATATAGTTGATTTAAAGAGAACTTTCTTAGATACAAATGGAGCTACTCAAAAGACAGAAGTAACTGTTAAAGCACCAGAAGCTTATCCATATGAAGTTAAAGATGTGGATGTTAAGGAAGAATGGTTAAATAACTTAAAGAAATTAAATGTTGCTTCACAACAGGGATTAAGTGAAAGATTTGATTCAACAATAGGTGGAGGAACAGTACTTATGCCATTTGGAGGCAAGTATGCTAAGACACCAGCAGAAGGTATGGCTGCTAAGATAGTAGTTCCTGGTGGAGAAAGCAAAGATGCAACACTTATGACATTTGGATTAAATCCAGAGCTTGGAATGTGGAGTCCATATCACATGGCTTACTATTCAGTAATTGAAAGTGTTACAAAGCTTGCAGCTATGGGTGGAAACTTCAGAAAAGCTCACCTTACTTTCCAGGAATATTTCGAGAAACTTGGAAAAGACAGCAGTAGATGGGGCAAGCCTTTTGCAGCATTACTTGGAGCTTATGAAGCGCAGATGGCTCTTGAAATTGCAGCAATTGGTGGTAAAGACTCAATGTCAGGAAGCTTTGGAGATTTAGATGTTCCTCCAACATTAGTATCTTTTGCAGTAGGTGTTGAAAAAGCTAAGAAGGTTATATCACCAGAATTTAAGAAACCTGGTTCAAAATTAGTATTACTTACTGTAGAAAAATGTGCTGATGGAACAATTAATATAGATAAATATAAGAAGAATTTAGATGTTTTATATAAATTAATTCAAGAAGGAAAAGTAATTTCAGCTTCAGCAGTTAAATTTGGAGGAGTTTCTGAATGTATAACTAAGATGGCTCTTGGAAATAGAATTGGAGCAGAAATTGAAAACTTAACTAAGGAAGATTTATTTGGATTTAATTATGGATGTGTTCTTACAGAAGTGAATGAAAATGTAAATGTTGAAGATGCATTCAAAGATGCAGAGTATAAAGTAGTTGGTAAGACAATTGCTGACAGCTTAATAGTAAGCAGAGAATATGATTTGAAATTTGATATAAATTCATTAGAAAAAACTTATGAAGAAAAACTTAAATCTGTATATCCAATAGAAACAGGAAAAAGTAGTAAAAAAGTAGAAACACCTTTATTTGAGGCTAAATCTTATGCATCGCCTAAGGTTAAAATAGCAAGACCAAAAGTTGTAATTCCAGTATTCCCAGGAAACAACTGTGAATATGATTGTGAAAGAGCATTTAAGAAAGCAGGGGCAGATGTTACTCAGATAGTATTTAGAAATATTACTAAGGAAGATTTAAATGAATCAATAGACAGATTAGCTAAGGAAATTTCAACTGCACAGATACTTATGATACCAGGAGGATTCTCAGCAGGTGATGAACCAGATGGATCAGGTAAATTTATTGCAAATGCATTAAGAAATGAAAAAATAGCTAACGAAGTTATGGAATTATTGAAAAATAGAGATGGATTAGCACTTGGTATATGTAACGGCTTCCAGGCATTAATCAAATTAGGATTAGTACCATATGGTGAAATTGTTGATATTAAAGAAGATATGGCAACATTGACTTATAACAACATAAATAGACATATGAGTTCAATTGTAAGAACTAGAGTTACATCAAATAAATCACCATGGTTTAGTGAAGTTAAAGCTGGAGACATTCATTCAGTAGCAATTTCACATGGTGAAGGAAGATTTGTCGCACCAGAAGGTTTAATTAAAGAATTAATTAAAAATGGACAAGTTGCGACTCAATATGTTGATTTAGAAGGAAATGTTTCATTGGACATGCCGTATAATCCAAATGGTTCTATGTATGGAATTGAAGGAATAACAAGTCCTGATGGAAGAGTTTTCGGTAAGATGGGTCACAGTGAAAGAAGTGGAGAAGATATATTTAAGAATATTCCAGGAAACTACGATCAGAAGATATTTGAATCTGGTGTTAAATATTTTAAATAAAAATTGAGGCTGACATAGTTCTATATTCTGTGTCAGCAGCATATACAAATTAAATATTAATTTTTTAGAAATTATAGATAAAATTCAAATTAATCATTTATATACAGTTAATTAGGAGGCTTGCTAAATGGAAGTAGCAATATTTTTTGGAAGCAAATCTGATACAGAAGTAATGAGAGGTGCAGCAAATGCCTTAAAGGAATTCGGTATTACTTATAAAGCATTTGTATTATCTGCTCACAGAGTGCCAGAAAAATTAGAAGAAACAATAGAACAAGTTGAAAAAGAAGGATGTAAAGTTATCATTGCTGGAGCTGGTCTTGCAGCACATTTACCAGGTGTTATAGCTTCAAAGACTATTTTACCTGTAATAGGTATACCAGTAAAAGCAGCTCTTGAAGGAGTAGATGCACTTTATTCTATAGTGCAGATGCCAAAATCAATACCAGTTGCAACAGTTGGAATAAACAATAGCTATAATGCTGGAATGTTAGCAGTGCAGATGCTTTCTGTAAATAATGAAGAATTAAAAAATAAATTAAAAGAATATAGAACAAATATGAAGAAAAAGTTTATTGAAGATAATGCTGAAGGAGTGGAATTATAATCATGGAAAAGAAAGAAATGTTATATGAAGGAAAAGCAAAACAAGTATATGCAACAGATAAGGCTGATGAAGTAATAATTTACTATAAAGATGATGCAACAGCTTTTAATGGAGAAAAGAAAGGTCAAATACATGACAAAGGAGTTATGAACAATAAAATAACTTCAATACTTTTTGAACAATTGGAAAAACAAGGAATAAAGACTCACTTTATTAAAAAGTTAAATGATAGAGAACAATTATGTAAGAAAGTTGAAATAGTGCCTCTTGAAGTAATAGTAAGAAATGTAGCAGCAGGAAGCATGGCTAAGAGATTAGGTCTTAAAGAAGGAACAG
The DNA here is from genome assembly GCA_051878075.1 of Clostridium sp. Lineage (GTDB taxonomy): Bacteria > Bacillota > Clostridia > Clostridiales > Clostridiaceae > Clostridium. The sequence goes on from JBJEJM010000006.1 coordinate 26,758, forward strand.
CTTTAAAGACTACAGTGTTTGAATTTTCTTATAAGAATGATGAGTTAGGAGATCCATTAATAAACAGCTATCATGCAGTAGCAATTGGAGCAGCAACATTTGAAGAAATAGACACTATCTTAGATATGACAGCTAAAATCAATAATATATTAAAGGATGCATTTGCAAAAGAAAATATCAATTTAATCGACTTTAAGATAGAATTTGGTAAGACAGCAGATGGAACTATAGTTTTAGCAGATGAAATTTCACCTGATACTTGCAGATTCTGGGATGCTACAACTGGAGAAAAACTAGATAAAGATAGATTCAGAAGAGATCTTGGAAATGTTGAAGATGCTTATATTGAAATATTAAAGAGAATTTCTAAATAATACATAATTGGCAATTATATTGGAATTCAGAAGATTGATTTTAAATCAAAATACAAAATGAAGGTTTTATATCCTTCATTTTGTATTCTAAATTTGAAAAAATTCTTTAAAGGTCAATTAATAAATTATTGAGTGAAAGGATTATGTACATGACAAAAACAGATTTTGAATTAATTTTAGATCCTAGTTTAGATAAATTTAAAGATGAGTGTGGTGTTTTTGGGGTTTATGCAAATAAGCCAATAGACGTAGCATCAATGACTTATTATGGTCTTTATGCATTACAACATAGGGGACAGGAAAGTGCTGGAATAGCTGTAGCTGATGGAGAAAAAATTGAAGTACATAAAGGGTTAGGATTAATTACAGATGCTTTTAAGCAGGAAGACCTTCATAAATTAAAAGGACACATTGCTGTTGGCCATGTAAGATATTCAACAGCAGGAGGAAAAGGAATAGAAAATGCACAGCCTATAGTTACAACTTCTAAAATAGGAGCAATAGCTATGGCTCATAATGGAAATTTAGTTAATGATGATGTGATCAAAGAATTATTAGAAGATGCAGGTCAGATATTCCACACTTCTAGTGATTCAGAAGTAATAGCATGCTTAATAGCAAGAAGTGCTAAAAAGGGATTAGCAAAGGCAGTTATAGATGCTATGTCTGCTATAAGAGGTTCGTTTGCATTAACAATAATGTCAAAAGATAAATTAATAGGGGCAAGAGATCCTCACGGAATAAGACCTCTTTCACTTGGAAAAATTGATGAAGGTTATATATTAACATCAGAGAGCTGTGCGTTAGATTCAATAGGTGCGGAACTTGTTAGAGATATTGAACCAGGAGAAATTGTAATTATAGATGAGAATGGAGTTCAGTCATATAGATATTCAGAAAATACTCTATGTCAGACATGTGCATTTGAATATATATATTTTGCACGACCAGATTCAAAAATTGATGGATTAGATGTACACACATCAAGAGTAAGAGCAGGGGAACAGCTTTATAAGGAACATCCATTAGATGCAGATGTTGTTATTGCAGTTCCAGACTCAGGTATACCAGCTGCTATAGGATATGCAAAAGCATCTGGAATTCCATATGATACTGGGTTTATTAAGAACAGATATGTAGGAAGAACTTTTATTTCTCCATCTCAGGAAATAAGAGAAAGAGCAGTAAGAGTTAAATTAAATCCATTAAAAGTAAACCTTGAAGGAAAGAGAGTAGTATTAATAGATGATTCTATTGTAAGGGGTACTACTTCAAAGCACCTTGTAGATTCACTTAGAAAAGCAGGCGTAAAAGAAATTAATTTTTTAATAGCATCACCAAGTGTTAAATTTCCTTGTTACTTTGGTATAGATATAGCTTATAGAAGTGAATTGATTGCTTCTAGTCATACTGTGGAAGAAATAAGAGATATAATAGGTGCTGATTATTTAGGATACTTGAGTGAAGAAGGCGTAAAAATAAGCTGTAGTGGTAAAGAAGGTCTCTGCATGGGATGCTTTAATGGAGTTTATCCAGTAGCTGCACCAATAGAAAATGAATAGAAACCAAATAAAGGGGAGTGTATATAAATGGTAACATCATATAAAGAAGCAGGCGTTAATATAGAAGAAGGATACAGAAGTGTAAAATTAATAAAAGAATATGCAGCTAAGACAATGAGCGAATATGTTCTTAATGGCCTTGGAAGCTTTGCAGGAATGGTTGAACTTCCATCAGGATATGAAAAGCCGGTTTTGGTTTCAGGAACTGATGGTGTTGGAACAAAACTGGAAATTGCCTTTAAAAATAAAAAATACGATACAGTAGGTATCGACTGTGTAGCTATGTGCGTAAATGATATTTTATGTCATGGTGCTAAGCCATTATTTTTCTTGGACTATATTGCATGTGGTAAGCTTGAAGCTGAAGTTTCTTCAGATTTAGTCAAAGGTATTGCAGATGGATGTGTTGATTCTGATTGTGCATTAATTGGTGGTGAAACTGCTGAAATGCCAGGATTTTATGATGAAGGTGAATATGATATGGCAGGTTTTGCTGTAGGTATTGTTGATAAAGATAAAATTATCAATGGAAGCAAAATCAAAGATGGAGACAAGCTTATTGGTATAGCTTCTTCTGGAATACACTCTAATGGTTATTCATTAGTAAGAAAGCTTTTCCCAGATTTAAATGAAGATTTTAATGGTGAGCCAGTATGGAAGACATTGATAACTCCAACTAAGATATATGTTAAACCAGTACTTAAATTATTAGAGAGCTATGATATAAAAGGAATGGCTCATGTAACTGGAGGAGGATTTATTGAAAATGTTCCTAGAATGTTCAATGGAGGAGATTTTACAGCAGTAATAAATAAAGATTCATATCCAGTACCACCAATATTTGAAAGAATAGTTGAAAAAGGTGTAGACAGAGATCATATGTACAATACATTTAATATGGGAATTGGATTTGTGTTAGCTGTTGATGAAAAAGATGTTGCTCCTATAATAAAGGCTTTAGATGAAATGGGAGAAAAAGCTTATGAAATAGGATATGTAACATCTGGAGGTGAAGGTATTTGTTTAAAATAGCAGTATTGGCTTCAGGTGGCGGTACAGATTTTCAATCCATAATAGATGCTGTTGAAAGAAAAGAATTAAATGTGAAAATTGAGATGCTTATTGCAAGCAGGGATGGCATTTATGCACTTGAAAGAGCAAAGAAACATGGAATAGAAACACATGTTGTATCTAGAAAAGAATATGGTGAACAATCTAGTGATAAGATTTTAGAACTAGTTAAAGGTAAAGTTGATCTTATAGTACTTGCAGGATTCTTATCAATATTAGATGGTAAGATTCTTGATGAATTTGAAAATAAAATAATAAACATTCATCCTTCATTGATTCCATCATTTTGTGGACCTGGAATGTATGGATTGAAGGTACATGAAGCTGTAGTAAATAGTGGAGTTAAGTATTCAGGATGTACTGTTCATTTTGTAAATAAGGATGTAGATGGAGGAGCAATACTTCTTCAGGATGTAGTTCCAGTATATTTTGAAGATGATGCAGAAACTCTTCAAAAGAGAATATTGGAAAGAGAGCATATGATTCTGCCAAAAGCTATTAAATTAATAAGTGAAGGCAGAGTTGAATTTGTAAATGGAAAAGTAAAAATAAATTAAATAATATAGATATTTTAGGAGGCAGCCTTTTCATGAAAAAGAGAGCTTTAATAAGTGTATTTGATAAAGATGGAGTTTTAGATTTTGCTAAATTTTTAGTATCAAAAGATGTGGAGATTGTTTCAACAGGCGGAACTTATAGATACTTAAAGGAAAATGGAATAGATGTAATTGAAATAAATGAAGTTACTAATTTTCCAGAAATGCTTGATGGAAGAGTAAAGACACTTCATCCATTAGTCCATGCAGGAATATTGGCAGTTAGAAGCAATGAAGAACATATGAACACATTAAAAGAAAGAAATATTCACACAATTGATTATGTGGTTGTTAATCTTTATCCTTTCTTTGAAAAAGTAAAAGAAGATTTAACTTTTGAACAGAAGGTTGAATTTATTGATATTGGTGGTCCAACAATGCTTAGAGCAGCAGCTAAGAATTTCCAGGATGTTGTTGTAATTTCTAACAAAGATGATTATAAAAGAGTAATGGATGAAATAAATGAAAATGGCGAAGTAAGCTACAAATTTAAAAAGAAATTAGCTGGAAAAGTATTCAATCTTATGAGTGCTTATGATGCTGCAATAGCTAATTTTATGTTAGCTGACGATGACGAGGAATATCCAGAATATCTTTCAGTTTCATACAAGAAGATGCATAGTTTAAGATATGGTGAAAATTCACATCAGACTGCTGCAGTTTATTCTTCAACAATGCTTGATGGAGCAATGAATACATTTGAGACTTTAAATGGTAAGGAATTATCATATAATAACTTCAAGGATGTTGATATAGCATGGAAATGTGCTAATGAATTCGATGAACCAGCATGCTGTGCATTAAAACATAACACACCTTGTGGAGTTGCAATAGGAAAAGATGTAAATGAAGCTTATATGAAAGCTTATGAAGTTGATCCAACTTCTATTTTCGGTGGAATCATAGGATTTAATAGAAAAGTAGATAAGAAGACAGCAGAAGAAATGGTTAAGATTTTCTTAGAAGTAATTGCTGCACCTGATTATGATGATGATGCTTTAGAAGTATTAAAGACTAAAAAGAATTTAAGAGTACTTAAATTCCACAACACTCCAAAAGCTGAAAAGTATATGGTAACAGTTGATGGAGCTATGCTTGTACAAGAAGAAGATAAAAAACTTATAGATGAAATTAAAGTAGTTACAGAAAAAGCTCCAACAGACGACGAAATGAAAGACTTATTATTTGGAATGAAAGTTGTAAAATATGTTAAATCAAATGCTATTGTTACTGCACATAATGGAGTAGCTGTAGGCATCGGAGGCGGCCAGGTTAATAGAATATGGCCAACAGAAGATGCACTAGAAAGAGGTAAGGGAGCTACAATATTAGCTTCAGATGCATTCTTCCCATTTAGAGATGTTGTTGATACAGCAGCTAAATATGGAATAAAGGCAATAATTCAGCCAGGAGGATCTATTAGAGATCAGGAATCTATAGATGCCTGCAATGAGCATGGTATAGCTATGGTATTCTCAGGATATAGACATTTTAAACACTAGACAATTGAAAATTGATAATTAAAAATTAACAATTGAGGAAGAAATCCCTTAGATGAGATTTCTGAAAAATATGCTTCTATGATATTCCTTAAAGGAATATCATAGATTATTTTCAATTATTATTTCATATAAATTTTCAATTTTCAATTATAAATTGAATTCGGGGTGATTTTATAATATGAAACTTCTTGTAATAGGTTCAGGTGGAAGAGAACATGCTTTATCATGGAAACTTGCACAAAGTAAAAAGGTCGAAAAAATATTCGTAGCACCAGGAAATGGTGGTACTGCAATAGAAAATAAATGTGAAAATGTAAATATAACTGATATTGATGAATTAGTACAGTTTGCTAAAAAAGAAAATATTGATTTAACTATAGTAGGACCAGAAGATCCATTAACAAAAGGAATAGTAAATAAATTCAAACAACAAGGCTTAAAAATTTTTGGACCAGCTGAGAATGGTGCAAGACTTGAAGGAAGCAAAAGCTTTTCGAAGGATTTTATGAAAAAATATGGTGTTAAGACAGCTGAATATGCTACTTTTACAGATGTAAATAAGGCAATAGAATATCTTGATACATGTAGTTATCCTACTGTTGTAAAAGCTGATGGATTAGCAGCAGGAAAAGGTGTTATTATATGTGCAGACAAAGAGGAAGCTGTAGCAGCTGTTAATGAATGTATGGTTGATGAAAAATTCGGAGATGCAGGAAATACAATTGTAATAGAGGAATTTTTAGAAGGTGTTGAAGCTTCAATTCTTTCAATTACAGATGGAAAGACTATAATTCCATTTTTATCAGGAAAAGACCATAAACAGATTTATGATGGTGGTAAAGGCCCAAATACTGGTGGTATGGGGGTTATGGCTCCAAATCCATATGTTACTGAAGATGTAATGAAGGATTTTGAAGAAAATATAATGAACAAGACACTTACAGGAATACGTGAAGAAGGATTTGATTACAAAGGAATAATATTTTTTGGAATCATGATAACTAAAAAAGGCGTATATCTTTTAGAGTACAATGTAAGAATGGGAGATCCAGAAACTCAGTCAGTTCTTTATTTAATGGAAAGTGATCTTGTAGAACTTATTGAATCAGCATTAAGAGAAGAATTAGATAAGACTGAAGTTAAGTGGAAAGATGGAGTATGCATAAATGTTGTTTTAGCATCAAAAGGATATCCAGGAAGCTTTACAAAGGGGTATGAAATAACAATAGATGAAAAAGTTAAGGATAAAGTTTTCTTAGCTGGTGCAAAATTAGAAGATGGTGTTTTAAAAACAAATGGTGGAAGAGTTCTTTCAGTAATTGGATATGGAAAAGATGTTGCAGAAGCGAGAAAAGAAGCTTATGAAAATATTAAATATGTAAAATTTAAAGATTCATACTGCAGAACAGATATTGGAATCCACAGATAGAATAAAAAGTATACAATAAAAATTTACATTTTATAAAAGAAATTATAAAGAGTCTCATAATTAATTAAGAGGCTCTTTTTAAATTGTTATTTTAGTATTAAATTAACACATAAAATTAAAAAAAAATAAATTTTAAAATTAAATTATGTAATAATTATAGTAAAAATTAATTATAATAATTTTTATTGTCGAAACTATAAAATCATTGATTAACAAGAAATAAATAATAATGATAGTGTAGTAAAAACCACATATAAGGTAGATGAATATCGCTATACATAATATGTATTAAATGATAAATTTGTTACAAATTAAGTAAAATTCAAAAAAAAGAAAAAAGATATTGACAAAATAGTCAGAAATAAATATACTATAAAATATAAACAATGACGTTTAGGAAACCATGATATAAGTGTGTCCTAAGCGTCTTTTTTTATTGGATTATTATTTAAAGTATAGTGCACTTTATTTTTAAGTAAATAATTAATTATAAGCGAAAATACTTAATTTATTAATTATTGGGGGAATTATATATGGAAATTAGTTTTGCTGATATTGGCTTTATGTTAATTTGTTCGGCTTTGGTATTTTTTATGACACCAGGTTTGGCATTTTTCTACGGTGGCATGGCACGTCGAAAAAATGTACTTAATACAATAATGAGTTCTTTCTTTATTTGTGGTTTAGCATCTGTAATGTGGGTATTAATTGGTTATTCATTGTCTTTTGGAGAAGACTTTCATGGAATTATTGGTGGATTAAATTATTTAGGACTTAGTGGTGTTGGTGGAGAATCAAATCCAGCATATGCAGAAAATATACCACAATTACTTTTTGCGGCATTTCAAATGATGTTTTCAATAATAACACCAGCATTAATAACAGGATCATTAGTTGGAAGAATGAAATTTTCATCTTTATTTGTATTTATAGCTGTATGGTTAGTTCTAGTTTATTATCCATTAGCTCATATGGTATGGGGAGATGGAGGATTAATTAAAGCATTAGGTGCTGTGGATTTCGCAGGAGGAAATGTAGTCCATATCAGCTCAGGTATTTCAGGTCTGGTTGCATGTATATTATTAGGTGGAAGAAGAGAACATAAACTCATGTCATATAAACCTCATAATATTCCATTAGTTGTTTTAGGAGCAGCATTACTTTGGTTTGGATGGTTTGGATTCAATGCAGGAAGTGCACTAGGAGCTAATGAACTTGCAGTTCATGCATTTATGACAACTAACACTTCAGCAGGAGCAGCAATGCTTACATGGATGTTTATTGAAAGAGTAAAACATGGTAGACCAACTGTACTTGGAGCAGCTACTGGTGGTGTTGTAGGATTAGTTGCTATCACTCCAGGTGCGGGATTTGTACCACTTTGGGCATCAATAATAATAGGAGCACTTGTATCACCTATATGTTTCTTCTTTATGGGTAAAGTAAAAGCTAAATTTGGATATGATGATGCACTTGATGCATTTGGATGTCATGGAATTGGAGGAATATGGGGTGGAATTGCTACTGGTATATTCACTCAGAAATCAATTAATCCAGCTGCTGAGTGGAATGGATTAATATTTGGAGATACTAAGTTGTTAGCTGCACAGATATTAAGTATAATTATTACAATAGCATTTGCAGGTATTTTAACATTTGTAATAATTAAAGTCATGAAAGCTCTTGGTGGTATCAGAGTAACTGAAGAGTCAGAAGCAGAAGGATTAGATATAACTGAACATAGTGAATCTGCTTATCCTGCTTTTAACGGATTAGATTAGGGGGTAAAAAGTAATGAAAAGAATTGAAGCAATTATAAGACCTTCAAAACTTGAAGCAATAAAGACAGCGTTAAAAAATGAAAACATTAATGGTATAACTATAAGCCAGGTAATGGGATGTGGACAACAGCATGGCTGGAAAGAATACTATAGAACAAAAGAAGTAGTTACTAATGTATTACCTAAAATTGAAGTAAAAATGGTTGTTGAAGATGAAAAAGTAGAGGAAGTTATAGAGCTGATTTCATCAATAGCTAAAACTGGACAAGTGGGAGACGGAAAAATATTTGTTATTGATATAGCTGATTGTATAAGAATAAGAACAGGAGAAAGAGGAAATTCAGCTATATAATTTATTAAAATTTAATATGTGAAAAA
>JBJEJM010000007.1:0-1394 GCA_051878075.1 Clostridium sp.
TTCAATTCTAAAGAATCTATTATTTCCTTAGAGTTATTAATTACACAATTTAAGGCTGCTTCTAATACTTCATTTAATATTTGATATTTTGCTTTATTATCCATTATATCAATTTTATTTTTAATTATATTTTCAATTAATTCAGAAGATATCTTTTCAAAAGCAGATTCAAATTCATCTGAATCAATCAGAACCGATAATTTTTCAGCAATATATTCTTTAATTTTTAATGCATCGGAAATATCTTCAATTGATTTATTGTTTAAATATCTATTAGTTAACATGAAGCTTTCATTTTTTAAATATTGATCTAAATCTATTCTGTCAAAGAATATACTCATATCATTTAACAATTCTTCCTTTGAATAATCATTAAATATGCTTTTAATTTTAATACTGCATATTGGACTGAATATATAGTTATCAGTAATATCATAAATAAAATCATTTATAGATGATTTATTATTAATAATATTCTTGGCAGATTCTGATAAAGCTAAATTAATATCTTCTCTAAATTTAATCAATAACATTTTAATGCTGTCTTCATTAATTATAGATAAACTATAATTAATAATATTCTTTGTAATATGACTAAATGTAGTTAATACCTGCTCATTATTTTCTAAAGCTCCAAAAACTGAATTTATAAGGCTGTTTATATTATTAGAATTTATATTAGGGCAGACATCTTCCATTTTTAATTTATATATATTTTTATTTAGTGATTCTTTTAATATGTTAGTCACCTCAAAAAATCTCTCATTAATAAAGTCTGGAAGATTCTTTTCTACCATAATTGTTACAGCATCATCAACTATTTTTTCTCCTCCTGCCATTGTGTAGGCTATCTTTTCAAAGAAATTGAGTGAACTATTAATTCTCTGCTTTACGCTATCTTTAATATAATCTTCATTGCTTATTAATACAGATTTTATCTTATCTACTACAAAATTAGTGAGACTGTATAAATTCTTATCGATATATATTTTAACTTTTCCATCAAATACTGTTTCTATAGTATTGTCCTTATATAAGCTATTATCAATAACTTTATTTACATTTTCAATTACAATATTTTTTATAAGACTCATACTGCTTTTACTTGAATACACTGATATATTATCAATAACTTCATGTGATATATTATTACAGCACATATTATATATCTTTTTGCATACACTGCTGTCAGTTATATTAATTTCTTCAATAGAATCACATAAAGTAACTGTTGATTTTGTAATAGAATTCCTTAGTTCGTTTTTAATCTTATCTTTTAATTGAGGATAAATTATATCATCAACTTTTAAAGAACCATTTATAAACTTATCAATATAATGTGCTGAAACTTCTTTTATTTTTTCTTCAATTTCATAAGATTCAATTAGCTCATT
>JBJEJM010000007.1:1494-8314 GCA_051878075.1 Clostridium sp.
GTGCTGAAACTTCTTTTATTTTTTCTTCAATTTCATAAGATTCAATTAGCTCATTAATTAAATCCTGCTTTATTGAATTATTTTTAAATCTTATATTAAAAATATAACTATTGATGCTGCTGATAATTTTGTTTTTATTATCTGTCAATAAAATAAAAGCTGGCTTTTTGACTACATCTTTTATTTTATTCTTGGATTTAATTAAGAAATCAGAAATAATCTTATAATTATCTGATTCTAAAGTGTTTAATAAATTATTTTTTAATTTTTGTCTGTATTTACTAAGAGTGTTTTTTATATAGCTGCTGCTTAAAAGTTCATTATCTATTACATTACCTATAGAATTGCTTATATTTTCTTTATGAGCCGGGATGTATCCTAATGCAAAATTTTTAATAAAAGGAATCTTAGCTAATACTTTATTTTTACTATAAGGCTTAAATAACATATTTATAGCTATAACATTAGTAAATATTCCAACTGCACCCATTAAGATGATTGATATTATCTGCTCATATATATTATTATAAAATCCACTTAAACCTATATTTCTAGAAAATGCTCCAAATATTATTCCAGCTATAAAGCCTAGTATTCCACCAAATAAAGATAAAGGTTTCAATTCATTGCCCATAAATCTCTGTGCTAAATCACATATTTCCTCTTCATCATATTGAGATAAATTATGCTTTACAGTTTCTTTTACTTTTCCCCTTAAGAATGAATCAAGATTATTTTCTAATGCTTCTGTCACAGCTTTAGAAGTATATGAATATACTTCTTCCCTGCATAAATTCTCTGAAATTATCTGCGAAATATGAACATTGCTATTTTTAATTATGTTCGATTTCATATAATCTACAGCACTTATAATAACCTTTTCCCTTATAGATGTATCAGCTTTCATATATTCTAATTTTTCATGAATGGCTTTATTAATGTTTTGAACAATTGATGATTTATTGTTGTTTAATAGAGAAACTATAAATGAATTTATTTTATCCATATTATTTTCAATTAAACTATAATCTATATATTTATCAAATCTATTATTTTTAATCAATTCTATGTTTTCTAAAATCAATGAATTTATATGTGAATTAAAAAATTCTTTTATACTGTCTATGTTATTTTTCACAATATAATTTATAAGTACTTTAATTTTAGAATCAAAAATAGTATAAAGATCTTTATTAAATATATCACCAATGTTTTTTTCCAGTTGTGATTTCAATAAACCTGATATTATTTTCTCTCCACTAATTTCAAACTGCTTTTTTAAGAAATTCAAAATTTTATCTTCTGCTGAATGATCTATTAAATTACTGTCTTTAACATCAATAAATATCTGGCTTATTTTAGTATTCTTTAAATAATCAAGTATTATATCACTTATTTCATTTAAGGAATTCTCATCAAGATTATAGTTATTTAAATAACTGATAATCTTTTCTACAATTTCATTTTTTGCAGCAACATTATCTAAGAATAATTCCCTTACTTTTGAAATTATAATTTTTTTAATGCCTTCATCCATATTTATAATGGCTTCATCTATTGATTTTTCAATTATTGAATCAAAGTCATCTTTATTTTTATTAATCCACTCAGAAAAATAAGGAACTATTTTATGAATTATTTTGTTGATCAATAATGAAAGTGTATCCTTATAATCATCTGGAATCAAATCATATACTGTACAGTCTGTATCTTTAATTGTATCAAGTATGAAATGGATAATTTTATTTAAATCATTCCTGCCATTTTCTGAATTTATATAAGAATACAATGTAGTATATATTTTTTCAGATATATAATTACATTCATCTTCAGAAAGATAATCTCCTACTTTTTTTGCATAAAATACAGACTGGATTTTATCAAGAATATCTTTTATATCACATAATTCATAAATATTTTCTAATAATAAATTTATTTTTTCATTATCATCAAATAATCTGTTTAATGATGAATTTATAGATTCACATAAGCTGCTCTCTATTAATTTGATTGCATTATCACATAAAATTTCATTAATATTATTATGTGAAACAGTGTCATATAATCTTTTAACTGAATCACATAATAAATTATTTTTAGATATTTCATTTTCTACGCCTGTATATAATCCTTCAGAAATCTCATTTATAAGTTCTTTGGTCAAATCATCATTTATATCTATTTTATCTATAATATTATTAATAACATTGTCATTGCTTTCAAGTACTTTCATAAACTCATTAAAGATATTGATGATTATATCTTCAAACCTATATATGTCATTTAATTTAATTCCATCAAAAGTATGTATAAGCTCTTCATTATAAAAATTAATTATAATATTATGCAGTGTATCTTTAAATCTCTCATTTTCTACATTAGAAAGAATTGTTCTGCTGTTAATTATATCTCTTTCAACCAAATCACTTATTTCTTCAATAAATTCTTCTTTTCTGTTCTTTATCACGCCTCCAAATTTGACTGGTATTAGAACCTTATTAAATAATTTAAATGGAGTATATTCTTTAAACAGCATATTAACTGCATACTTATTTGTTATATACCCTGAAACTGCTCCTGCTGACCCCTGTAGTAAAAACATGAGCATATTTGTTAGATTCATTATATTCACCTCATCTGCATTTTATATTAATATGATAGTATCAACAAAAATTTTATCCTATGTATAGCTTTTGTTTAATAAAAATGTGCTGTGAATTTAATATCACAGCACCATTATAATATGTAAAAGAAATTATTTATTTTCATAATAATATAAATAATGTTTAAAAATCAAGTACTAAATTTATTTTAATTATTTGGGCAAAATAAGTTAAAGTAAAAAAAGTATAGGTTATTTTATGAAGCTATATAACAATTATTTATGTTATATAAAGATTTAAATATGAAAATATATAATTTCTTTTTTTGAAAATTCATATTTATTAATATAACACCCAAAAGCTTAATTGTCAATAATTACCAATTCAACTTTTTATGTTTATATAACCTGCCATGGATTTTCTTCTTTTTTATCAAATAATACTATACTTTTAATAGAGTTTTCAACCATATCACTTACAGCCTGATCTGTGTAAAATGCTGTGTGGGGAGTAATAAGAACATTAGGAAATGATCTTAAAATTGCAAGCTGTCTATTATTTATTATTTGTCCTTTTAAATCGTTATAATATAAACTGCTTTCATTTTCTATAACATCAAGTGCAGCACCTGCAATTTTTTTATTTTCTATTCCTTCAATAAAATCATCCATGTTAATTAATGATCCCCTGCTTGTATTAATAATATACACATTATCTTTCATGTTTTTTATAGATTCCTTATTTATCAAGTGATAATTTTCATCTGTTGCAGGCATATGAAGTGTTATTATATCAGAATTCTTTATAACATAGTCTAAGCTCTTATATTCAGCATATTTTTTAACAGTATCCTTTTCAAATATATCATTAGCTAAAATTCTGCATCCAAAACCGCTCAAATGCTTTATTACTGTTTCTCCTATCTTCCCTGTACCTATAACGCCTACAGTCAGATTCTGCAGCTCTCTCCCTTGAACCATATTTAATGAATAATCCTGAGTATTGCTTCTTTCTAATATTAATTTCATTTTTCTCACTGCCATCAATATCATCATTATTGTATAATCAGCTACACTGTTTGGCGAATAAGTTACATTTCCTATATGAATTCCAAGCTTTTTTGCACTTTCTACGTCTATATGATCATAACCGATTGTTCTAGTTGAAATAAATTTTACACCATTTTCCTTAAACTTTTTTAAAAGTTCTTCATTTATTGGAGTTGTAATTATACTTACATAATCTACTCCTTTACTCAAATCTGCATTTTCCATATTAGGACCATATTCTGTTAAAATAAGTTCAACATTATATTTCTCACTGAATTTTTTAAAATAAGCTGTTTCATCTTTTCTATGACTGTATGCTAAAATTTTCATCACTAAGAATCCTCTTTCCTTGTAAATTTATTACATTAACTATTACTATTTATATATAATTCTATCATAAATTGGCATGTTTTATGATTATTTTTAATAAAATTTATTACATTTTTATAATTACTTGACTAAACCTTCCAGTAATTATATAGTAGATAGTGTACATAGAAAATTAAGGGGGCATTTGTAATGAGTTTTACGAATATAAGAAAAATTCCATCACCAGAGGAAATAATGGCAATGACTCCTCTAGATGCGCATTTACAAAAAGTAAAGGCAGAAAGAGATGCAGAAATTAAGGATATTTTCGCTGGAAAAAGTGATAAGTTTGTTGTAATCATCGGACCATGTTCAGCTGATGACGAAGATTCTGTATGTGATTACATCAACAGATTAGCAAAGGTAAATGAAAAGGTTAAAGATAAATTATTTATTGTACCAAGAATTTATACTAATAAACCTAGAACTACTGGAGAAGGATATAAAGGTATGCTTCATCAGCCAGATCCTGAAAAATCTCCAAATATGCTTGAAGGTTTAATTTCTATCAGAAAAATGTTTATAAGGGCTATAAAAGAAACATACCTTACTCCAGCAGATGAAATGTTATATCCTTGTAACCATATTTATTGTGGAGATTTATTAAGTTATGTTGCAGTTGGTGCTAGAAGTGTTGAAAATCAGCAGCACAGACTTACAGCAAGTGGTGTTGATGTTCCAGTAGGAATGAAAAATCCAACTAGCGGCGATTTAACTGTAATGTTTAATTCAATTCATGCTGCACATTGTAAACATGATTTCATTTATAAGGATCATGAGGTAAGCACAAGCGGAAATCCTTATACTCATGCAATAATGAGAGGTTCTGTAAATAAACATGGTAATAGCATTCCTAATTACCATTATGAAGATTTATTAAGAGTTGCTGAACTTTACAGTCAGCATCATTTCCCAAATCCAGCTGTAGTAGTTGATGCAAACCACAACAATTCAAATAAAAAGTTCTATGAACAGCCTCGTATTGTTAAAGAAGTACTTCATAGCAGAGAATATAATCCAGAACTTAAGAAATTAGTTAAAGGTGTTATGATTGAAAGCTATATAGAAGAAGGCTCTCAAAAAATCAATGAACATATTTATGGTAAGTCAATAACTGATCCTTGTCTTGGATGGGAAGATACTGAAAAGCTTTTATACTTAATAGCTGAACACGCATAAGATTAGTAGAAATGTGCTGTAGAAAAATGATTAAAAATTGTTTTTCTACAGCTATTTTTTTGCTCTCTCCACTTCTCTTCTCTTTATATTGCATTTAATAATCTAATTATCTATATAGTATAATTATTTTTCTATCTGCTAATAATAATTTCATATGGAAAAGCGCTGTGAACTAAATCAAATAAAAAAACATAGCAAATAAATAAGAAAGGAGAAAGTTACTGTAATTATTATTTAAGTAACGGTAAAAATAATTTGGAAATAGTAAAAACTATAGTTGAATTATTAGGGGGATTAGGATTATTTCTATATGGTATGAAGATTATGGGAGATGGTCTTGAAAATGCTGCTGGTGAAGGTTTAAAAAATATACTTGAAAAAGTAACCAGTAATAAATTAATGGCTGTATTAATAGGGGCTATCATTACAGCAGTAATCCAAAGCAGCAGTGCAACAACTGTAATGGTAGTAGGTTTTGTAAATGCAGGTCTTATGAATTTATCTCAGGCTCTTGGAATTATAATGGGTGCTAATATAGGAACCACAATTACAGCACAGCTTGTAGCATTTAAACTTGATGAAATTGCTCCACTGTTTGTTTTTGCTGGTGCAGCCATGGTGTTAACTCTAAAAAACAAGAAACATATTGAAATAGCCAGCATAATATTAGGATTTGGTATACTCTTCACAGGAATGGGTGTAATGAGCAGTTCTATGAAACCTATAGCGCAGACTCCATTATTCACTAAAATATTAATGGCTGTAGGCGATAACTGGTTTATTGGAATATTAGTTGGTTTGGCACTGACAGCTGTTCTTCAAAGTTCTTCAGCAACAACAGGAATACTAATTGCACTTGCAACAACAGGAGAAATTACTATATCTCTTGCTATTCCAATTTTATTTGGCTGTAACATAGGAACATGCATAACTGCATTATTGGCTAGTATAGGAACAAATAAAACTGCACATAAGGCATCTCTGCTTCATCTTACTTTCAATGTCTTAGGGACTATTATTTTTATTCCATTTTTAAGGCCTCTAGGTGAATTAGTAACTAAAACAAGTCCTGATATAAGCAGGCAGATAGCAAATGCTCATACTATTTTTAATATTACAAATACAATAATACTGCTTCCTTTCAGTAAATATATTTTAATGTTTACTAATAGAATCATTCCAGATGACGGAGATAAAGAAACTCCATATCCTAAATATTTAGATAACAGATTTCTTGAGACACCTGTAGTTGCTGCTGGACAGGTAATTAAAGAAACTGTAAGAATGGCAAATAAAGCAAAAGAGAATGTTGAACTTGCTATGAAATCATTTTTTGATAATGATGAAAATTTAATTGAAAATGTTCATGAAAATGAAAAGACAATTAATCTTTTAGATGAAGAAATAACCAATTACTTAGTAAAATTATCTAAGACTAATCTTCCAGACAGAGATCAGGCAATGATGTCATCTATATTTCATACGATAGTTGATATAGAAAGAATTGGTGATTATGCTGAAAATATTTCTGATTTAGCCAGTGAAAAAATTAAGAGAAATGCTAAATATAGTGATGATGCCGTAAATGACCTGAATGAACTTTATAATTCTGTTATAAAA
>JBJEJM010000008.1:0-3482 GCA_051878075.1 Clostridium sp.
TAAGTGTTAATTCAAAACCTGACCACTTATCATCATCAAAGACAGTTGCAAGAAAATTTATTAATGAATTCCTTAAAAAGAACAGTGATTTTATTTTAGAGGAAGTGGATTTATATAAGGATCATATACCAAGACTTGAATATCAGTATTTTAAAGGAAGGAGTGAGCTGGTAAGTGAAGAGGAAGCAAAAGAACTTCCAGAAAAGGATCAGAAGGAAATAAAAAGAATAAGAGAATTATGTGATCAGTTTATAAGTGCGCAGGTATATGTAATTGCTGCACCTATGTGGAGTCTGAGTTTTCCAGCACCATTAAAGGAGTATATTGACTGTGTAGTGCAGAAGGATAAAACAATTACTATCGAACCAGGTAAAAAGCCAAAGGGACTTTTGGATGATGAATACAGAAGTCTTGTTTATGTACAGTCTTCTGGGGGAAATATACCCTGGATAATGGATCCTATAATGGATAGAGGCGAAAACTATATATCAACTGTAATGAAGACTATGGGAATAAAAAATGTAGTTGAGCTTAAAGTAGATGGTACTGGAACAACTGAAGAAGAGAGAAGAAATGCTATAGAAGAAGCAGAAGGAAAGATTGATGGAATATTGAGTGATTTCTATATTTATTAAAAAAGAGCTGAAGCATTAACAGATTTTAATGCTTTAGCTCTTCATAATTTTTAAATAAGAATAAGTATCTCAGTTAATTTAATGGATAATGCATGAAATTGTTACCATAATAATTGTCGTTAATATAGGAATAACAACAGATGTTACAAAAATATCCTTGTAAGATTCCTTATGTGTAAGACCGCAGATAGCCAGAGTAGTAATTACAGCTCCGTTATGAGGCAGAGTATCTAATCCTCCAGAAGAAAGTGATGCTATCCTATGAAGTATTTCTGGCGAAATATTAAATTCAGTACTCATTTTAAGATAAGCAGGAGCTAATGCATTAAGTGCTATCTCAAGTCCTCCAGAAGCAGAAGCTGTAAGGCCGCATATTAAGTTTACAGATAAGGCTTCTGAAATTATAGGATTTGATGAAAGACTGAAAATAAATGACTGTAATGCAGCAAATACAGGCAGTGATTTTATTATGCTTCCATATCCAATAATTGCACTGGAATTGATTAATGGCCTGAATGAGTTGGTAACTCCTGCATCCAGTACTGATCTTAAACTTTTTATTTTCTTGAAATTAGAAATTATTATAAAAAGGTCAGCAGTAACAATAGCAATAATAACACTCCATGTTCCAGATACATTGCTTAAATTTATATTATAATCTTTCAAGTAACTGCCATCTATGTTTTCATAGTAAACTTTAGAAAAGAATAGGTTTACTATAAATATTATTATGATAGGCAGAATTGATATGAATATACCAGGCAGATTATCTGAGTCAGTCATTATTAAGTTATCTTTATGGTTTCCATAGCCTTCATTATTAAGTTTTGCTTTTTTTACTCTATAGCTTAACCATGCAATTCCAAGTGACAATATTATTATACTTGCACAAAGACCAATTAGTGGTGCGGCAAATGTATCTGTTCCATAGTATTTCATTGGTATGACATTCTGAATTTCAGGTGAACCAGGAAGTGCTGTCATTGTAAATGTGAATGAACCAAGAGCAATTGTACCAGGTATAAGCCTTTTTGGAATATCTGCTTCTTTAAAAAGCATAGAAGCTATTGGATAAAGAATAAATGCTACAACAAACAGTGAAACTCCTCCATAAGTTAAAATAGCACCTGATAATACTACTGAAAATACAGCTCTCTTTTTTCCTAATTTAGAAATTATAAAATTTGATATGGATTCTGCATATTTTGTTTCATCCATGAGCTTTGCAAAAACTGCACCTGTCATAAAAAGTGGAAAATAGTTTTTTATGAAATTTGAGAATCCTGCCATATAGACTTCTGTATAATCTGCCATTAAGTGACTGTCTGTACCATTCATAAAAAAAACAGTTATCAGTGCTATGATAGGGGCAGTAATTATTGTTGAGTAGCCTTTATATGCAAGAAACATAATTATTAGAAGTGATAGTATTAATACTAAAATATTGAACATCATTAGTTTATGTCAAGTTTATTTTGACGAATTCCTTTCTATAGTTTTTTATAATTTATCCTGAAAAACAATCATATATTCATATATAAGATTTATTAAAGAATATTGCACATTTTTTGAATCATGTAAAGCATACAGCTTTAGTATTCTATAAAGATTATAAATAATATTTTATTATCTTAAGAATAAATTGGCAATAAGTTATTGAAAACGTCTTTTGAATATGATATATTGTATTCAGATATTTAGAAGATTATCTAAATATCTAAATATATTGATGATATGGAGGCGGTAAGTTGGCATTTAATGAAGTTTTTAAAGCATTATCGGATAAAACCAGAAGAAAAATATTAGAGCTTTTAAAAGAAGAAGACAAAACAGCAGGGGAAATTGCAGATTATTTTAATATTACAAAGGCAAGTATTTCCCATCATTTAAGCATATTGAAACAGGCTAATCTGGTTACTGATGAAAGGGAAGGACAGTTTATTTACTATTCACTGAATACTTCTGTATTTGAAGAAGTTATAGGATGGTTTATTGAATTGTCAGATAAAAAGAAGGAGGATAATTAATTATGAAAAAGAAGAGTGATATTTACAATTTAACATTGATAGTGACATCATTGTTAATTACAGCATTAGTATATAATAAACTTCCAGATTTAGTTCCGATACATTGGAATACATCGGGGAAAATTGATGGATATGGACCTAAGATATTTGGAGCACTTATGGCACCTGTAATTATGATATTCACATGGGCTGGAATGAAGTTCTTTCCAAAGATAGATCCAAGAAAAAATAATTATGATAAATTCGAAAAAAGTTATTCAATTATTGTAAACATGCTGATTACTTTTTTCTTATTAATGCACATAATAACTTTAGCAGCAGCACTGGGATATAATATTCCAGTAGATAAGATAATACCAGTAATTGTAGGAGTATTATTTATAGTTATCGGAAATTATCTGCCAAAGTCTAAAAGTAACTTCTTTTTTGGAATCAAGACTCCATGGACACTTTCAAGTGAAACTTCATGGAGAAAGACACATAGATTAGGTGGAAAATTATTTGTAGCATTAGGAATGGTGATGATATTATCAGGATTTATATCAAATGCAAATATTAAAGTGGCAGTAGTAGTTATTTCAATTTTTGCTGCAGCAATAGTGCCATTAGCTGCAAGTTACTTTTATGCTAAAAATGAAAATCTAAAATAATGTATTGATTTAAACAATATCTTATGTAAAGCTGAATAATTAAAGTACAAGAGTATTTGCTAAATGATGAAATGAATTTAACAAATACTCTTAATAAAATCATTTTTAATATTAGATTAGCCTTGAATATTAATAAGGCTTCCAGTTTGTCCTTCTTTTAATGACTGTCT
>JBJEJM010000008.1:3582-8261 GCA_051878075.1 Clostridium sp.
ATTAGCCTTGAATATTAATAAGGCTTCCAGTTTGTCCTTCTTTTAATGACTGTCTTGCCTCATGATATGCATTATAATAAATAGACTTAAGTTCATCATGTCTTTCATTTTCAGCAGATGTTGATACTGATGTCCAGCCACTCTGCCAGTTATATGTTGCTATTAGTTCACCATTTTCATCAAATATTCCTGCTGTATTCAGCCCTGATGCAGAATAAGTGCATTCAGCTTTATATGGCAATCCCAAAAGCATGGCAATCCATTTATCCAAATCGCAGTCTAAGTCAAATGACGCATTTTCTGAAGCCCTGGCAGTCACCTCAGCTATTGCTGCATTTCTATCTGGAGATACTTCTGAAACGTATGCTTTTCTTAATTCCATAAATTCATCTCCCATATAAACTCCATCAGCCGCATCCTTTTTTGCCATGGCAATAACAGTTTCTTCTAATTGGCTTTTTTTACTGTTTTTTGTTGTATCATTTTTATTTATTGTATCACATTTAATAGATTTATTTATATTGTTATAAACATTATTAGTTTTTATTATATTATTATAATTAAATTTTGAAATTAACATAGCTGGCATCAACTCCTATGCTGTAATTATTCTAGTATATATTTGATAGTCATTTTAACATTTGGATATTTAACACCACCTACAAATCTGCTTCCAGAACTTGCTGATGCTATATTGGTTCCACAATAACTTACATACCATGTACCAGATGCTTTATCTGCAGTAAATCCTGATACATTAGTTACATTTCCTCTTCCCCATGTAGACTGCTTTGTCTCATTTTCTGGATTTGTTACCAATATATAATTTGGCATTATAGCGCCAAGTCCAGAACCGATTTTACTTCCACTTCCAGCATCAACCTCTATGCTCTTTACAATTGCATTAGATGGCAGACTTTTGAAATTAAATGAAATTTGATTAGAATAGCCAGTTTGTCCAGGATTAAGTGCTAAAGACATAGGTTTGTTAGCAGTAACTGTTTTTTCATTAGATGATGAATATGCAGATATTGTATTTACTGACTTGACCTGATCTAATGATGTAGAAGCATACACATTAGTTGAAGCAATACTGCAGGTTGCAGCTGCAACAATCATTAGTGATAATATACTTTTTTTGATTTTCATAAAAATCACCTCATATAAATTATTTTGACTGATACTTTTAAAAATATTGAATTATAAGTCAAAGTTTCAGTTAAATTATATTTCGTTAATGCAATAGAAATCTTTAGTAAGTATTGAAAATATTAACAGTGGAGAGTAAATATTTTAAAATTAGCAGTAAAAATATAGAAAAATAATCTTATAAGCTTACTCCATAAAGAAATAAGTATCTAACTATAATAATTCATTTCAGATTATTGGTGTAAAATTTTTTGGATAAATCAATAAATAATAACATAATATATAAAAACTAACAATTAAAGGATGAAGTTTGTTATAATATTAACTGTAATAGATTTTATTGAATCAGGAGATTTGAATTATGATTTGTCAAAATTGTGGGCGTGAAATTGAAGATGATACATATGTATGCAAATATTGTGGTGTAGCAACAACTGTTGATTATTCAAATGAAATTGAGCAGGCAAAAAATGATACTGCAGGCTGCTGTACTATAATATTTTCATTTTTGTTTCCTATAATAGGTTTAATATTATATTTTGCATGGAAAGACTGTAAACCTAAAAGTGCTGGAACTGCAGCAAAATGTGCAGGGGCTGGAATCATACTGCATATCATATCTGTATTAATAGATAAAATATAATATGAGAAAAGAGGTATATGATGAAAAAGGTTGTATTATTTGTAATTCTTGATAGATATTCTGACTGGGAAGCAGCATATTTATCATCATTAATTCTTGCATTGGGTCAAGATAAATATTCCATAAAAACTGTCTCATTGACAAAAGACAATGTTAAATCATCAGGTGGATTTACTGTTATTCCAGATTATGATGTTAAATCTGCTCCAGATGATTTTGAGGGATTAATTTTAATTGGCGGAATGTCATGGAGAACTGATGAAGCTCAGGAAGTTAAAATTTTAGTAGAAAAGGCTTTAAAAAATAAAAAAGTCTTAGGTGCTATTTGTGATGCTTCAACCTTTTTAGGTAAAATGGGCATTTTAAACAATATAAAACATACCAGCAATGATTTAAATGATTTAAAAAATTGGGCTGGAGATGCTTATACAGGAGAAGAAAATTACGAGATGCAGCAGGCAGTAAGGGATAATAATATCATTACAGCAAATGGTACTGCATCTTTGGAATTTGCAAAAGAAGTATTGACTGCATTAAAAGCTGCACATGAAAAAGATATAATTGAATGGTATAATTTTCATAAATATGGCTGTTATAAAGCTCCTATGCCACATATGTAGATTTTTAGTGAGTGATCAAGAGAATTTAATATTTTTTTAGATATGAATAAATGTGAATAATTTAAGATACTTTATTAAAATAAAAGGGGAGAAAATAAAGTGGAAATAGTTGATTATTTTGAAGCAGGCAATAAAGCATATTTATTAAATGAGATTAGAAAGAGTGATTGGTCAGCTGCAGAATTTTTAGTGAAAATAATAGAAGAAAATAAATTTAATTCTCTTCTTGGAGATGAAGGAAAACTATTTCTTCTAATGGATGGAAATAATTTACTTTCTTTTGTTACATTAACAAAACAAGATTGTATTGAGGATGAAAAGTTATGTCCATGGCTTGGATTTCTATTTACTTTTCCAGAGCACAGAGGTCATCGCTATGGTCAGAAGCTCATAGATTATGCTGTTTCATATGCTGGAAAGAAAGGATATAGACAGGTATATCTTGCAACTGATCATGTAGGTTTGTACGAAAAATATGGATTTAGTTACCTGGAAAATCGTATTGATGTCTGGGGAGAGGATAGCAGAATCTATATCAAAAAGATTTAAGGAAGTTTGTAAAAATTCTGGGATCAACTATTATTTTTAATATTTATATAAAAGTTGTAAAAAACAATATCCCCCCAGCAGCTTATTATTGTGCAAGGGGGATGGCTCTTTGTCAACTGACGATAGATTTTTGTTTCCATTTACCGCTTTTATACCTTATAACAGATATGGCTGATGCAGATAACCATCCAAAAGGAACTGCCCACCATATAGCTGACTGGCCAATAAGGAAAGCTAATCCATATGCAAAGATTACACGTGTAGAAAGATTAGTAATTGTACTTGCAAGGAAAACTTTCATATCTCCGCATCCTCTTAGTATTCCATTTGTAATAACCATAAGGCCCATAAAGAAATAGAATATGGAAACTATTCTTAGATATTGTGTTCCAATACTTATAACACCTTCATTTGCAGCTGAATCTACAAACATTCCTACTAATTTATGTCCAAACAAACAGAGGATTATTCCAGCAAAAGCACAGAAAATTCCAATCATTATAAGTGCAGCCTTATACCCTTTATTAATACGTTCATATTTTCCTGCACCTATGTTCTGTCCAGTAAATGTTGAAATTGCATTGCTCATATTAGCCATTGGAAGAATTGTTATTGAATCAATCTTGGTTGCAGCAGCATATCCAGCTATCACTACAGCGCCATATGAATTTACAAGTGCCTGTACAAATAAATTTCCAATAGATACAATTGACTGCTGAAGTATTGAGGGAATTGCTATTTTGGATATATTTTTTAAAATCTCTGTATCAAACATCTTTACACTGTTTTCAGTTTTAAGACTTTTCACTGATAATAAAAGAAAGAATAAGCTGAGAAGAGCAGCTATTATTTGAGACATTAAAGTGGCATAAGCAGCACCAGCAACACCCATGTTAAATTTAATTACAAATATTAAATCCAGAACAATATTTAAAAATGATGAAAACAAAAGAAATTTTAATGGCGTTTTAGAATTCCCAAGGGCATTGAAAGAAGCATTTATTATATTGTATAAAAAAAGAAATATTACTCCCATAAAATAAATTTTCATATAAACATAGGAATCATTAAATATGTCTGGCGGTGTATTCATTAATTTCAAAATCTCATTAGAAAAAATGATTCCAAATACCATAAGGCAGAAGCTGAATAGTGTAATAAATATGATTGAGGTAAATATAGATGTTTTTACTTTTTCTATATATTTTCCTCCAAAATATTGAGAAATAACAACTCCACATCCTATTCCACATCCATTTGCAATTGTAATAAGTACGAATGTAATTGGATATGATGCTCCAACAGCAGCAAGAGGTGTCGTTGCAGAATGTTAAATAATCAGCTGTATTTACCATAGAATAACTTATTAATGAGGTTAATTTACTATATAATAACTTATTATTTACAATCATCTTTTAAATCTTCTAAAAACTCAATATGTGCTTCATATTGATCATCATTCCATATTATCTCTTTCACTACAGTTTGTATCAAAGAACGTTTTTTCAATATATCATCAAATATACCTATATTCTTTGTGAAGTCTTTTAGAGAATTAATAAATAATATTATATTTTTTTTATCTACATTAGGTTTAACTTTTTCTTCATACAGGTTGTTAAGCTGATTTTCAATATTCTTAATTTCTCTGCTCATTGCAGAAATCTGTGACATTATCATTTCAGCAGTGGAATCATCGCGTGCTAAAGCAATTCTCT
>JBJEJM010000009.1:0-1878 GCA_051878075.1 Clostridium sp.
AAGAAAACATGAAAGAAAATTATGGAGATAAAAAAATAAAAAAAATAATATAGGGTATAGGGGGAAAAAGTATGGATTATTCAAGGATGAAACCCTATGAAGTACGAAAATTGATAAGGAAGAAAGAGATAACTGGTCCAACAGCAGGAATGTGTTCAGGATACACACAGGCTAATCTAGTTATACTGCCTAAGGAATTGGCTTATGATTTTCTTTTATTTACAGTTAGAAATCCAAAGTCATGTCCTATTCTTGAAGTGGGGGATTGTGGCAGCAGAACATTGAGTTTATTAGGTAAAGATATTGATATAACAACAGATATACCTAAATACAGGGTTTATAAAAATGGAATAATGGCTGGAGAGTATACTGATATTGAGAAATTCTGGAGAGATGATTTTGTAAGTTTTCTCATAGGATGCAGTTTTTCTTTTGAATCCGATCTTTTGGAAGCAGATATTGAAATACGTCATATTGAGGAACAATGCAATGTTCCTATGTATATAACAAATATAGATTGTATTCCGGCAGGAATTTTTAATGGAAAAATGGTTGTAAGTATGAGACCTATCCCATATGAAAAAATAGTAGAATCTGTTTTGATAAGTGGAAGTATGCCCAAAGTTCATGGTGCGCCTGTTCATATAGGAAATCCATCAGTTATAGGAATAAGTGATATAAATAAGCCTGATTTTGGAGATAAAGTTACCATAAAACAGGGGGAAGTTCCAGTATTCTGGCCATGTGGAGTTACACCTCAGGCAGTAATAATGAATGTCAAGCCTGAGATTGTGATAACACATGCACCTGGTCATATGCTTATAACAGATATTAAAAATATAAGTTTGAAATACTAAAATTATATTATCATTATGGATAATTATTGAAATTAAACAATAATATGTTTATTATAAAATAAGAAAAAAATTTAGTGTATTAAAAGCAGGAGATGGAAGATGTATAAGATAGACTTGAACTGTGATTTAGGAGAAAGCTTTGGAAATTATAAAATCGGATGTGATGAAGAAGTAATTAAATATATATCGTCAGCAAATATTGCATGTGGTTTCCATGCATCAGATCCTGTTGTTATGGACAAGAGTGTAAAGCTGGCAAAGGAATATGGTGTATCTGTTGGAGCACATCCAGGATTACCTGATCTAGCTGGCTTTGGCAGAAGAAATATGAATATTTCACTGCAGGAAGCTAAAGTAATGATTCAGTATCAGATAGGAGCTCTTAATGCATTCTGCACAGCAAATAAAGTGAAAATGCACCATGTAAAACCTCATGGTGCATTATACAATATGGCTGGTAAAGATATGGAATTAGCTCTTGCATTA
The DNA here is from genome assembly GCA_051878075.1 of Clostridium sp. Lineage (GTDB taxonomy): Bacteria > Bacillota > Clostridia > Clostridiales > Clostridiaceae > Clostridium. The sequence continues at coordinate 1,344 of JBJEJM010000009.1, forward strand.
TGTGAAGGAATTAAATCTGTAAATCCAGAATTAGTTTTATTATCTTTAAGTGGTAGCAAAATGATAGAAGCTGCTAAAATTACTGGATTAAGATCAGTAAGCGAAGTTTTTGCTGATCGTGCATATAATGATGATGGATCTTTAGTATCAAGAAATATGGATGGAGCAGTAATTACAGATGAAGATACAGCAGTATCACGTGTAGTAAGAATGATTAAAGAAAATAAAGTGGAAAGCATAAATGGAATAGATATACCAATAAGTCCTGAATCAATATGTGTCCATGGAGATGGAATTAAAGCATTGGAATTTGTTAAAAAAATAAATAAAGTTCTTAAAGACGAAAATATAGAAATAACTTCATTTTAATAAAAATAGAATTTTATAGCTGATGTTATAGAAAAAATCATACTTAAATAGGGGGAAAAATGCAGGAAAATGATTTTGAAATAGTACAAATTAGTGAAAACATAGCTTTGATTGACTTTGGAAATATAATAAGTGAAGATATAAATAAAAAGATAAGAGTATTATG
>JBJEJM010000010.1:0-1866 GCA_051878075.1 Clostridium sp.
AGTTCATTTAAAAGAAATTTTGTAAATCCCAGAGTATATGTAGAATCTGCAATACTATATACTCTTCTTGGAATACCATATCTGAATTCAAGCATAAAATCTGCTGTTTTTTCTATATGTGAATAATATTTCTCTTCCTCTCTTTTTATAAAAGCTTCAACCTTATCTTTATCGAGATTTCCAAACTCTGCAACTCCCCTTAAGAATCTTGATGTTTCTATTCCTCCAATAGGAAGATAAGGGAAGTGATAATAAGGAGTCTTATATTTCTTTTCAAGATGCTTTACTATATCAAGTCCTGCCCATGAGCTGACTAAAATATTGAATTCTGCATTAGGAATTGTCTTCCACTCCTCAACGCCTCCGCTTTCATTTCCAAAAAGCACATTTACCTTCAATCCTATGGCCTCAAGAAGTCTTTTAAGCTCTTCAAGATTCCCATTCCAGTAAGGATCTTGATAAGGGACAGTTGCAAAAAGATTTACTAGTCCTTTTGTAACCTCAGTGCTCTTTTTGAACTTATCTACATATTGGTCTATAATTGCATTTACAACTTTACTGTGGCTTACATAGTTATTACTTTTGAACCCACCGCCATCAACTTCAACTATGGGCTTATCTTCATCTTGGAATTCAGAAACTACGCTAGGCACATCATCACCTACTATTGCTGCTGTACAGCCTGTCATTACAACATAAAGATCAGCATCTATGACTTTGAATGAGCCTTCAATTACATTCTTAAGCTTTCTTTCTCCTCCAAAAACTACATCTTTCTCTTCTGCATTAGTACATGGAATGGTGCTTCCACCTGCATAGCCCTCGCCCTGGCCTATCAATTTTGTAATCTTATTTGCACATCCTGGACCTGAATGGAGTATTGGAACACCTCTTTTAATTGCTACAACACTCTGCATTGCTCCAAGTGCACATGAGTATCTTGGTTGTTCTATATATTTTGGCATTTCTTTTTCCCCCCTATATATGCTCCTGGTTCCTGATCAAGCCACCATTTTGTATAAGGCATTGTGCTGTGCTTTGATAAGTTTGTTACAAATTCAATTGCATCAAGTGTCTCATCAATTCTTGAAGCATAATTTAATACTCCCTGATATCCAAATCCAAATTGTTCATCACCAACTAAAAGTGTTGGTATTCCAAGCTTTGCTCCCCATAATGTCATTCCGTCATGTCTTGCTATCATAATGTCAGGCTTGATTCTCTTTAATGCATTTACAAGTTCAAAAGCCTGTTTGTTACATACCCTGTAGTTTTTCACATCTCCATAAAATTCAACATCCTGTGCAAGTACATCTGACTTTTCTGCTTCATTATCATAAACTGGATCATGATGGAATATTGATACTCCTTCAACTACAAGTCCTAGCTCTCTTAAAAGTGCTATAATTGCATGTCCATGAGCTGCTCCTGCTGTTACATAAGCTCTTTTTCCTTTAAACTTTTCTCTGTACCTTTCAATTTTAGGAAGATATTCTTCATGTTTTTCCTTTATTATTTTTTCGATTTCTTCTTTTCTATCGAGAACTTCACCTATTTCTCTAAGCCATCTATCAGTACCTTCAACACCATATGCAGGTGGTGCCTTTACTTCTGGTACTCCATACACCTGTTCAAGTCCTGCTCCCATATAGGTACTTAGAGATGGACATATATGGATTGTAGCTGCAGCTTCAGAAATCTTTTCAAGCTGTTCAATTGTAGCAAAAGGCATTATATACTGAGCTTCATAACCAAGTCTTTTAAATAAATCATCAAATATGTGACTTCCCCAGAAGTTTGGAATATTGACTTTGTTTGTTTTCTTTTTAGGCGGTTTCACGATTGATCTTAAAACTGAATGATATG
>JBJEJM010000011.1:0-34638 GCA_051878075.1 Clostridium sp.
TTATTCGTACAAATTAATAAATACTAAATATATTGCATATTTCTATTCAAATTTTATACTATATATATCCACATTTGTTAAAATGACAATTTTTTAATATTATCTTGTTCATCAATAAATTTTCAAATAATAAATCCCAGAATTAATTAATTCCGGGTTCCATTTCATGACAAAGAAAAATATTTGTATAAAAATAAAAATAGAGTATCTCAATAGTGTTTTTAACACTATTGAGACATCTCTATTTCATATATCTTAGTAGTTAACTATTGCTGAGAAATCAGAAGCAGTTAAGCTAGCTCCACCAACTAAAGCTCCATCTATATCAGACATAGCCATTTGATCTTTTATTGTGTTTGGTTTAACTGATCCACCGTATTGGATTCTTACAGCATCAGCAACTTCTTTTCCGTACATTCCTTCAACAACTTTTCTTATAGCTGAAATTGTTTCGTTTGCTTGTTCTTTAGTAGCAGTCTTACCAGTTCCAATAGCCCAGATTGGTTCGTAAGCTATAACAACTTTTGCAGCTTGTTCGTTAGTTAATCCAGCCATGTCAAGTTTGATTTGGCAAGCTATGAAGTCATTTGTAACTCCAGCTTCTCTTTGTTCTAAAGTTTCACCACAGCAAAGAATTGGAGTGATGTTGTGGGCAAAAGCAGCTTTAACTTTCTTGTTTAATGCTTCATCAGTTTCGTTGAAGTATTCTCTTCTTTCACTGTGTCCTAAAACAACATAGTCAATTCCCATAGCTTCTAACATTCCTGGAGCAACTTCTCCTGTAAAAGCTCCACTTTCTTCAAAGTGCATGTTTTGAGCAGCAACTTTTATGTTTGAACCTTCAGCTGCTTTTTTAACAGCATCTAAGCATACAAATGTAGGACATACAACTACATCACATTTAGCATCCTTAACTAATGGTTTTAATTCTTCTATCATTTTAACTGCTTCATCAACAGTTTTGTGCATTTTCCAGTTTCCAGCGATAATTGGTTTTCTCATTATATTCACCTCATATATTTTTTATATTCTATATACTTTAAAAATTAAATAAAAACTTAAGATTATATTTTTATTAATGGTTATGAACTTAAGAAAATTGATCAGATTTTCTTAAGTTCATTATTTATTACTGTTTACATAGTCCATGGTATTTAATTATATCTCTTTATTAAGTATTTTATAAATTAAGGTAAAGCTTTTGGCCGAAAGCTTTATAAAATCCCGTCGAATTTTCTTAAATTATAATTTATTTAATTCAAGAATTATATAATTACTTTTCTATTTCATCAGCTATAAAATTCCAATAATATTTTTATACTACTTAAATTTTAATAATTTAATTGTATGTTTCTAATTTGAATTAGTCGTTTAATGCAGCTATTCCTGGTAATACTTTACCTTCTAAGAATTCTAATGATGCTCCACCACCAGTTGAGATGTGAGTCATCTTATCTCCGAATCCTAAAATGTTAACAGCAGCAGCACTGTCTCCACCACCGATTATAGTTGTAGCATCTGCATCTGCCATAGCCTTAGCTACTGCAATTGTACCCTTGTTGTAGTTTTCGAATTCGAATACTCCCATAGGTCCGTTCCAGATAACAGTTTTAGCATCTTTGATAGCATCAGCATATAAAGCTTCTGTCTTAGGTCCGATATCTAATCCCATGTTTCCAGCTGGAATATTTTGATCTTCAGTTACTGTAGCTGGTACATCTTTGAATTCAGTTGCAACTCTGTGGTCTACTGGTAATAAGAATTTAACTCCTTTTTCAGCAGCCTTAGCAACCATTTCTTTAGCGTAGTCAAGTCTATCTTCTTCAACTAATGAAGTTCCGATTTCATATCCTTGAGCTTTTAAGAATGTGTAAGCCATTCCACCACCAATGATTATAGTGTTAACTTTGTCTAATAGGTTGTTGATAACAGCAATCTTATCAGAAACTTTAGCTCCACCTAATATAGCAACGAATGGTCTTTCTGGATTTTCAACAGCATCTCCTAAGAATTTTAATTCTTTTTGGATTAAGTATCCACATACAGCTGTATCTAAGTAATCAGTTACACCAACTGTTGAGCAGTGAGCTCTATGAGCTGTACCGAATGCATCGTTTACGAATACTTCAGCTAATGAAGCTAATTCTTTAGAGAATTCTTCACCATTCTTAGTTTCTTCTTTTCTGTATCTAGTATTTTCTAATAATACTACATCTCCATCTTTCATAGCAGCAACTGCAGCTTTAGCGTTTTCTCCAACAACGTTGTTATCTGGAGCAAATTTAACTTCTTTTCCAAGCATTTCGCTTAATCTCTTAGCAACTGGAGCTAATGATAATTCTGGTTTTGGTTCTCCCTTTGGTTTACCCATGTGTGAGCAAAGTATAACTTTTGCACCTTTTTCAACTAAGTATTTGATTGTTGGAAGTGCTCCGTTTAATCTGTTTTCATCAGTTATAACACCATCTTTTAATGGTACATTAAAGTCACATCTTACTAATACTTTTTTTCCTGCTACATCGATATCTTCGATTGTTTTCTTATTGAAATTCATTTAAATTCACCTCAAAAAATTATTTTTATAGATAATTTTAAAATAGTCTGGCTTTATAGCCTTATACTACAAAACCAGACTTATTTACTTTAACATAAAATTGCGCAGTTATTTATGTTTAATTAGGTTCAAATTACTTTAAGTTAGCGAAGTATCCTAAAGTTCTGATTAATTGGTTAGTGTATGACATTTCGTTGTCGTACCAAGAAGCAACTTTAACTAATTGTTCACCGTTAACTTCCATAACTCTTGTTTGAGTAGCATCAAATAATGAACCGTAGCTCATTCCGATAACATCACATGAAACTATTTCATCTTCAGTGTATCCATAAGATTCAGTTGCAGCAGCTTTCATAGCAGCATTAACTTCTTCTACAGTTACTTTCTTATCTAATGTACATACTAATTCAGTTAATGAACCAGTTATACATGGAACTCTTTGAGCACCACCATCTAATTTACCTTTTAATTCAGGAATAACTAATCCGATTGCTTTAGCAGCACCAGTTGAGTTAGGGATGATTGAAGCAGCAGCTGCTCTAGCTCTTCTTAAATCACCTTTTCTGTGTGGAGCATCTAAAGTGTTTTGATCGTTAGTGTAAGCATGAACTGTAGTCATGAAACCTTTTTGTAATCCAAAGTTATCGTTTAATGCTTTAGCCATTGGAGCTAAACAGTTTGTAGTACATGAAGCACCTGAGATTACTGTATCATCTGCTTTTAATATATCTTGGTTTACGTTGTAAACTACTGTTGGTAGGTCGTTTCCAGCTGGAGCTGAGATAACAACTTTCTTAGCACCTGCAGTGATGTGAGCTGAAGCCTTTTCTTTTGAAGCAAAGAATCCAGTACATTCTAATACGATGTCTACGTTTAATTCTCCCCATGGTAATTCAGCTGGGTTAGCATTTGCAGTAACTTTGATTTCTTTTCCGTTTACTACGAAAGCTCCTTCTTTAACTTCGATTTCACCATTGAATCTACCTTGTGATGAATCATATTTGAATAAGTGTGCTAACATTTTAGCATCTGTTAAATCGTTGATTGCAACAACGTTGAATTTATCTTGTTGTTCCATCATTAATCTTAAAGCTAATCTTCCTATTCTTCCAAAACCATTAATTGCTACGTTTACCATATCAATTACCTCCTAATAATGCTTTTATTATATTTATTTTAAAATTTTATAAAAATAAATTTTACAAACTAATTATTAATAACTGAATCTTTAAATTTTTCTAGTATTCCTTTAGCTGCAGCTTCATCTGTAACTAATACACCTGTAGAATCATTATATTCAGTTGCAATAATCGATTCAACTTTATTATTCCCACCAGCCACTGCAATATGCGTTTTTATCTTTCTGGCATTATTAATTTTAATGCCAATAGCAGTAGTTTCTGAAATAATCTTTGAATCTTTGTTGAAATAACATCCAAAAGCTTCCCCGACAGCTCCATTGTTAATTAAATTTTTAATTTCATCTTCTGGAACGCCTCTTTTTCTAGCCATTTGTACTGCATTACCTACACCATACATTAAAACGTCTGCTTTATGTATAGTATCTATAACAGCCTTTACTGCTTGTTCCTTAAGTAAATTATCTATTATATCCAAACTCAAGTTTTCTGATATATGCAGCATTTTATAAGTACCATTAATTTTCTTTGCAAGTGATGCTGCCAGCGTATTTGCTTGTGTTTCCACATTTTTACCCATACCGCCTCTTGCAGGTACTACTTGAATGTTGTTCAAATTTGTTATTTTAGGAAATGCTTCAACAACTTCCTTTAATGTACTTCCTCCAGTTAACGCTACTATAGAATTGTCTTCAAGTACATCTTTTACGTAATTAGCGCATGCTTTACCTAAATCCTTTAATACTAAAGGATTTTCTTCAACATCGCCAGGAACAATAATTACTTTTTTCAAATTAAGTAAAGATTTCACTCTTTCTTCTACTTCTGAAAGACCTTTGATTTCATGAATAAAATCTTTTAATTTATCAAGAATTTCTTTTCCATCACTAGTAACTTTCATTCCAGCAGGATTTATCTCTATTAACTCCTGCTCTTTTAAAAAACCTATTTCAGTTCTAACAGTTCTTTCACCACTATTTAGTTTCTCAGCAAGACTTCTTCTACCAATAGGTTCATTGTGATAGATCGTTCTGAGTACGTTATACCTTTTCTCCAAAGTATTTACAAGCTCAGGAACTATCCTTTTCTGTAATTCTAATATTTCCTGCAACTTAAACACTCCTTTGGTCATTATGTGTCCCATACTATTTTATTATGTCCCACACATATTATTATAGAACACCTTTTGAAAATTTTAAACCCCTTACATGAAATTTTTTTAATTATTTAAAAAATTTCACCATTTAAGATTAATATCAAATTTATTTTACATAATATACATGATTTCTATTTATTATTTTTAATTTAAAGTGTAAAATTAAAATTTAAAATTAATATTATAATTTTTATATAATACTTTCACATATATATCTATTATTACTATTAATTTCACCAATTATCTTTTACACTTTAAATCATTCAATACTAGGTTTCTTAATCACAATCTTTTTCTTCCTGCTGAAGATTTAATTCCTAATTCTTCTCTGTATTTTGTAACTGTCCTTCTTGATATATTTACGTTTTTCTCTTTAAGAATAAGACTTATTGATTGATCTGATAATGGTTTATTTTTATCTTCCCCATTTATTATGTTTTTTATTTCATTTTTTATTTTTATTATAGACAAATAGTCTGCTTCATTATTCTTATTTGATAATCCATTTACAAATAAATCTTTTATTTTTATTGTTCCATAGCTAGTCAATATATATTTGTCTTTTATAGTTCTGCTTACAGTTGAATCATGAACTTTCAATGCTAAAGCTACCTCTTTTAAAGTTAAAGGTTTAATATATAAACTTCCCTTTTCAAAAAACTCTCTCTGTTTATCAACTAAGCATTCCAAAACTCTATATAATGTATTTTTCCTATTTTCTAATGCTTTTATAACAAATAATGCCCTGCTTACTTTTTCTTTTACATAACTATTTATTTCAGAATCCTTTCCATTCTTAAGAACATCTCTATAAGTTTTATTTATCATCAATCTTGGTAATACACTTTCGTTCATTATGATGAAAAATTCTCCATTTATTTTTTTTATCTCAGCATCTGGAATAATATAGCTTACTTCTTCTCCTGTATAAAACCCTCTTGAAGGCTTAGGCTCTAATTTTTTTATCAAGTCTCCATATCTCTGAGCTTCTCTAGGTGAGATTCCTAACTCTCTGCCTATAAATTCATACTTATTTTCTGCTACTTCTTGAAGATAATTTTGTATTATTTTTTCTATATTACTATCTAATATTTTCAAGTTCATACTCTGTATTAAAAGGCATTCCTTTATATTTCTCGATCCAATTCCATATGGCTCTAATGATTGAACTAATTTTAATCCTTTTTCAACATCATCACATGGAATTTTAAGTTCAGCAGATAATTCTTCTATAGAGATTTCTAAATAACCACGAGCATCTAATGATTCAATAATATATTTAGCAATCATTATTGAATATTGATCTGCACTAACCTCCATCAACTGCTCATACAAATATTCTTTTAATGACTTTTTTTCTTCAATAAAATTTAAAGGTGAAACCTCTTCATTAGAATATGCTTTTTGCTGTTTGTCATTATAATTATAATAGTTCATTTCTTCTATTATTTTTTCTGTATTATATTTTTCTAAATCATCATGTGTATCTTCACAAAAATTACTCTGTTCATTTATTTCTAAAATAGGATTTTCTGAATATTCATTATATATATACTCTCTTAAATCATGAAGAGACATTTGCAAAAGTTTAATAGACTGCTGCATATTTTGAGTCATTATCATTTTTTGCTGTTGTGTCATTTTTATACTATAATTCAGATCCATAAATTTCCTCCTACCCAATAAAATTTACCTCAATGCTCGTTAGTATATAACTTTATCCTCTTCATAATTCATATGCCCCATAAATAGTACTTGTCCAATTATAAATAAAGTATAAACCTTTTACCTATTCTATAGCAAGCATTCACAAATTCTTCACTTAATTATATTTACTATGTAATATGTTTTAATATTCATTGTAATTTAACATAAAACATACTTTAAAATAATTCTTTATAAATATAAATAAAAATTATATAAGTATTATTTTTTATAAATAATCTATTCATATAACAAAGAATAATTTTCATATATTTATATATCAAAAAAATATCTCATAATTAATTTTTAAAAAATTAATTATGAGATAACTTAATTCTACTTAGTCAAAAATACAAGTGCACAACAACGTGGACCTGAATGAATACTTACAGTTGATCCAACTGGACACTCTTTAAAGTTAATATTGTTTTCTATTAAATATTCTCTAAGTGCCTGTTTTATTTCTATATTTTGAACATCAATCAATAATACAGGTACTTCAGGATCTAATTCAACACTCTCTAAATCACTTATCAATCTTTTAATGGCTTTTTTAGTTCCTCTTACTTTATCTTTTACAACCATCATACCATCTTTCATGTCTAAAATCAGCTTTATTCCAAGCATACTTCCAACAACACCAGCAGTTTTAGAGATTCTTCCACCTCTAACTAGATATTCTAAGGATTCAAATACTATTGAAGTTTTCACTTTATCTCTGCAGTCATTTATTTCATTTTCTAACTCTTTTAAGCTCAGGCCTTTATCTCTAAGAAGAGCTGCTTTTAGAACTAATATTCCTAAAGCAGAAGTAACCTTATAAGAATCAATAACGACTATATCATCACTTTCCAATGAATTCTTAGCTATACATGCTGACTGATATGTTCCACTCATAGCTGATGACATATGTATTGAAATAATTTTATATCCTTGATCTAAATATTTCTTATATACTTCTTCAAATCTTGTTGGAATAATTTGTGCTGTCGTTGGCAATACATTATCTTTTTCTATTCTTCTAAATACTTCTTCTGGGTTTATTTCTACCCCATCAAGATAACTATCATCTCCAAAGTTTATTAATAAAGGTAAGACTTCAATATCATATTTATCATATAAATCTTTTGATAAGTCCGCTGTACTGTCTGTTATGATTTTAATTTTTTCCATCCTCTTCATTCCTCTTCATTTATTTCATATTTGGAAATCCTATTTGTCTTAATGCTTCATAAGCTACTATAGCTACAGTGTTAGATAAATTTAAACTTCTAGTGCTTGATTTTATCATTGGGACTCTTAATCCCTTATGTCTTTCATGAACATCTTCTGGAACACCACAAGTTTCTCTTCCAAACATTATAAAATCACCTTGTTTAAATTCAATTTCATCATAATGAGTTCCAGTTTCGTGAGTAGTTGCTAAGAATATTCTCTCATTACCATACTTAGCTAGGAAATCTTCATAACTTTCATGTACTTCTAGATTTAATTCACTCCAATAATCTAATCCAGCTCTTCTTACTTGTTTCTCATTTATATCAAATCCTAGTGGCTTTATTAAATGCAATTTGCAGTCTGTAAGTACACATGTTCTTGCTATATTTCCTGTATTTTGTGGAATTTCAGGTTGATATAATACTATATTAAAATTCAAAACTTCACCTTCTTTAATAAAAAATTCATTAATTATTTTATTTTAAAATTATACTATATGGTTAATTGCAAGTCAAAAAGTCTAAAATACTTTTGCAATCATAATTATTTTAAAACTCAACTATATAATATTTTACTTATGCTAATTTAATTATAAAGTTAATAAATAAAATAAGTTCGAAAAACTATTATACTTTTCCGAACTTATTTATCTAAAATATATTTTTATTATTTTTCTTACTGAACTGTCTGCTGCTGTCCTTGATTATTCTGTCCTGAATCAGCAGCTGTATCTGAAGGATTTTCTGGCATTTGTGGTTCAGTTCCTGCTTGATCCTGAGGTGCTTCCTGAACTGGAGTAACTGGCTTAGTTCCTTTCTTTATTACAACATCAACTTTAGCATATGTATCAGTAGATACTTTTTCTCTATTCACCTCTATACCATTTTCATAAGTAACCTGATATGACGAAGCTCTATATCCTGTCATTCCTCCGCCTTCAGTAACTTCTTTCCCCTCTTCTAAATTTGGATCTTCAACAACTTTAGTCTCAGGAGGTATTGTTTCAAGTATTTCATTGACCATATCATAAGTCTTTCCTTCAAGTGCACTTGAATCTCCATAAATATTATATGTTACAACTTTACCAGCAGTATATCCCTGAATATATATTGGGAAATCATATGGATTAGTAAATTTATAATCAAGATATCCATATGAAACTGTTGCATCTAATCCTGGCAATGCATATCCTACTGCCATTGAATGGTTTGTTCTTTCTGTAGATCTTATATTAGCTCTCATTACAGCTCTATAAAGAGTAGTTGATACCTGACATATACCACCGCCAATACCTGGCTCAACTTTATTTCCTACATAAGTTCCAGCTTCCTGATATCCTGTTGCCTCTGTTCTTGGCCCTACTACTTCATTAAAGCTGAAAGTTTCTCCTGGCATAACTATTGTCCCATTTATACTCTGTGTAGAAAGTTCTATATTATGGCTTCTTCCTGGAGCTGAAGTTCCATAACTTGTAGAAAATGATCCCATTATATCTTTAACTTTTGATAAATCTTCACTTGTTATTTTTGCCTTTGTAAGTTCTGCTTCTACATTTACCTCATCACTAGAATCTATTAAGCCATTTAATGAATCCTTTATCTTAGAATCTAAAGTATCAATACTTACACACATTCCATCCTTTTCTTCTTCAACCTGAATCTTATCTCCAACTATTGTAATTGAAGCATCTACTGGTTCTTGATTCACTTCTTCAATTACTTTTTCTTCAAACTCTCTTAATTTATCTTCATTATATGAAAAAGCGATTTCTACTTCCATATCCCTTTTACTTTTAATATTGATGTATTTACCTAATGTCCCATGTTGTTTTCCACTCTCAAAGGCTTTTTCAACAGTTTCATCAATATCATATGACGGTTCAATCTCATTATAATTTAATTGAAAAGTTTTTCCTTCTATATTTATAGGAAGCACTTTATCATTTATCATGCTTTGAAATTCATCTTCAAGCTTTTCCTTTGCTTCAGTTTTAGTCATTCCCCCAAGCTTTACATTTTGAACTTTTACACCCGGATATATCCTTTCATCCCATTTTCTTACTGAATTGTTTATAATTAATAAATACCCTGTTATCCCAAATGCAAGTACTAACATGCTACTAATAATTAAAACTGTAATTTTCTTTTTCTTTGCAGCAGTATTTCTTTTGAATTTCTTCCTTCTCCCACTACCATTTTCCACTTGTTAATCCCCTTTCAAGAAATATAAATATACATTAATTCTTAAATATACGTAATTGATGACAATTTATCCAAATGCAAATTGTCATCAATATTAGTATTATATCATATTTTGTTATACATTTGATATAGAAAATAATATATATTCTTGCAATAAATTTTTATCCTACAATCTTACTTTTGCCCTTGTTTGCGATGCTTCTCCGTCATAATCAAAAGCTTCAATTGTTACTTCTAAAGGTCTTGTTTTTATTTTGTTTATTTTTTCTCCACTAATAACATAACTAGTAGCATTTTCATCAACAGTTCCAACCCATTCCTTATTCAAAAATATATTATATCCTAGAAGGTCAACATCTCTATTCCTGTTCCATGATACATATATTTTGCCATTTTTCATTTGTGCCTTAAGTCCTGTAACTATTTCAGGCTGCATTAAGAGTGCAATATTATTAGGTCCCCAATTTGCATCTACTGGACTTCCTACCCCTTGAACAACCTGACCTTCACTATACTGCCATACTCTCCAGTGTGTCCATCCTCCAACATCAGGTGGAATACTAGGATTGATAGAAACATTAGTGTACATTGCTATCCAGAGAGGCATATTTTTCAAAGGATATCCCTTACCTTCCACATAAAAATTATCATACAGTTCAATAAAAAATAGTCCTGTATACAACATTAACCTTCTTCTAGTTTTCTTTTCAAATCTCTTCCTAAATCGATCAATCCATTCTATCAGAGTCTTTGTTGATATTGTTTTATCTACTGGTGTCTCTACATCCAATACTGGCAGTAAGTCTCCATAATTTTTATTTCCAAATCCCTGCTGTAATACATTAATGAAGTCATCACACTGCCTATCTGCATCAGTCAAATCATATGAAGGAACTCCAAAATGATAAGCACCTACTGGTATACCATACTCACGGCTTGACTTGGCAAAATCAAAGAATTTCTTATCCACCCTGAATCTTCCTGATCCAGAACCAGATGATCTTAAGTACAAGAAATCAATCTTAGTAGCTATTATATTAAACTGTACATCCTGGGTATATTCATTTATATCAATCCCAAAAAGACTCTTAGAAGTTTTATTCTGCATATATCCTCCAAATAAAAAATACTCCTGTAATATAAATATTAGTCTATTCCAAAAAAAGTACCTATTTATTTTATATATCAGTATATAATTCGTTATATATTAAGTTCAACATAAAAACTCACATTATTTCCTATTGAATCTGCCCATATACTGCCACCATGAAGTTCAACAATATTTTTTGAGATTGCAAGACCAAGTCCAGAACCTCCAGTGTTTGTATTTCTAGATTCATCAACTCTATAAAATCTGTCAAAAAGTTTGTCTGTCTTTTCTTTAGATAAATGATCACCTTTATTCCTAAACACTACTACTGCCTTATTATCTTTTTTATATAATCCTATTATTATTTCTCCAGGCTTATATGAATATTTAACTGCATTGGTTATTAAGTTTTCAAATACTCTTAACATTTTTATAGGATCAATAAATACAATAAGTTTCTCACATTCAAATTTTTTAAATACTGTAAGGTTATTTTCATCGAGAATAGGCATCATTTCTTCAATGAGCTGAGATAAAAATTCTGTTAAGTTCACATCACTTTTATTCAATGTGATCCCATTGTTATTGTATTTTGTATATTCAAATAAATCATCAATCAATACTTTTAATTTTTCTGCTTTATTAAAAGCTATGTTTAAATAGTTTTCCATCTCTTTTTCATCTTTATATCTCTTTTGAATTACAAGTCCTATATATCCCATAACCGAAGTAAGTGGTGTTCTTAAGTCATGTGAAACATTTGTTATCAAGTCTGTTTTTGTCTTTTCTGCAAGTCTTTCAGCATTTATCTTTTCGCCTATTTCCTTTGCCATATAATTTATGTTATTTGCCAGATTCTTAATTTCATCTGTTCCACGCTCTTCTATTCTATACTTTAGATTTCCATTAGCAATTATTTTAAGCCCTATTGCAATTTCATCTAAATATTTCATCTTATTATTTGTTATGATAACAAACAGAATTATAAATACTATGCATGCAAGAAATATTGCTAATGATGAGTTCGATTTACTTACTGTTGTATAAGTTATATCTGCTTCTGGAATCTTGCTATATATTAAGTAAACGCGATCATCACCAATTTTTAATGGTATTATATATTTTTTTTCTTTTACTACATCCATTTTCTCGTAACTGGAATTTGTCATTGCATCTTTTAGTGCAGTATATATATCAATTCTTTCTTCAGAGACACCTTCTGTTTTAAATAAAATATTACCATCAAGATCTGTAATGTAACATTTATCTGTTTTAGGAACTGTATCTAATATTGCATAAATCTCTTCTTTATTATCTAATAATAATTTTCTGCTTTCTATTTCATTTCCTAAACTGCTTGCTAATCTTTCTACCGCATCATAATCATAAGATATCTTAGGCTCAGTATATTCACGTTTAAAAAGATTGTTAGTAAAACTATAAAAAAAGAATGATATTAAAAAGCATATTGCTATTACAAGCATGAGTTCAAATCTTATGCTTTCTTCAATTTTCTTTTTTATAGTTGAAATTATATACTCAATATAATCTAAAATTTTAATATAGGATCTATTAATATTCGATTCAACTGTATTTCTAAATTTATCATTTTTCAATCTTATAACCTACCCCCCATACAGTTTTTATGAATCTCGGATTTCTAGAATCATTTTCTATTTTTTCCCTTATCTTTCTTATATGAACCATAACTGTATTATCAGATGTCATAAATTCTTGATTCCACACGCTCTCATATATATTTTCTATTGAAAAGACCTTGCCTCTGTTTTTTGCAAGTAATGCAAGAATATCAAATTCTGTAGGTGTCAGTTTCAATAATTTTTCTCCAAGCGTTACTTCGTGAGTCTCTAGATTTATCATGAGATCATCAATCCTTATCACATTTTCGTCTTCCAAAGAATTATCATACTTATTTCCAAATTTACAGAATCTCCTTAATTGTGATTTTACTCTTGCTACCAATTCCAAAGGATTAAATGGCTTTGTAATATAATCATCTGCTCCCATATTAAGTCCTAATATCTTGTCTATATCTTCACTTTTAGCAGATAACATTATTATAGGCATGTCCTTCATTTCCCTTATTTTTAAACATGCTTCTATTCCATTCATATTAGGCATCATAACATCTAATATTACTAAATCAATATCATTATTTTTAACAGCATCAACAGCTTCAAGTCCATCAGCTGCCTGAATTGTATTATATCCTTCACTCTTTAAATATATTTCAACTAAATCTCTTATTTCTTTTTCATCATCAACAATTAATATATTTCCATTCTCCATATATGTCATTTCCCCCAAAAATTATAATTTCATATATTTAAATTTTACCTTAAACTCCTTAATAAATATATCAGAACTTCTTAATTTTTTATAAAAGAATACAATTTTTTTAATTCAAAAAAATAAACTACAATCTTTTAAAGACTGTAGTCTGATTTTATTATCTTGATATCTTCATTGAATCGTCTATTATCATATCAATAAGTTCTGGAAAACTTATATTAGCTGCTGCTGCACTTTTAGGAATAAGACTGTTCTTTGTCATACCTGGTAAAGTATTTACTTCTAGTATATATGGAGTTCCATCAGAAGTAACTATCATATCAACTCTTGAATAAACTTCACATTTTAAAGCTTTGTAAGTAGCTAAAGCCATTTTTTCAACTTCTTCATGTAGATCTTTTTCTAATTCAACTACAACTTCTTCTGCACCACCGTCTTGATATTTTGAAGTAAAATCAAAGAATTCTGCTTTTGGCTTTATAGCTATTACTGGAAGCATCTTATCTCCATATACTGGACATGTTATTTCATCACCTTTAATAAATTTTTCTATCATAACTTCATTATCCCATTTAAATGCTTCTGCAACACAATGTTCAATTTCTTTTTCTTCTTTTACTATAAATGTTGCAACACTTGAACCTCCATGAGTAGGCTTAACTACTACTGGATATCCTAATTCATTTATAGCTTTATAATCTATTGAATCATTTTTTGATAAATTAATCCATGGTGCTGTTCTTATATTTGCTGCCTGAAGTATTGATTTTGTTACATCTTTATCCATACACATTGCACTGCTTAGAGGTCCGCATCCTGAGTATGGAATTCCTAATGTCTGAAGAACTGATTGAACTGTTCCATCTTCACCAAATTGTCCATGAAGTGCTAATAAAGCAAAATCTATTCCTTTAACTTTTGTAACTATATCTTCTTTTTTATCTATAACAATTGATTCAACCTCATATTTATCTTTATTGATATTTTCAACTATTGATTTTCCACTATTTATAGATATTTCTCTTTCTGATGAAATACCACCCATTATAACTCCGATTTTCATTTATTTACCTCCAAAGTTTTCATTATTATTAAATCCAGATATTTTTACTTTTTATCTCTATAAATATATTACAATATGTATTTATTCATAAAAAGAACCACTATATAACTAGTTTTTATTAAAAGTGGTTCATTATATACTATCTTTCATATTTACACAAATGGTTTAATGGACATTCTTCACATTTAGGTTTTCTTGAACTGCAGCATCTTCTTCCATGAAATATCAATAAATGATGCATTAATGTCCATTCTTTTTTAGGAAGTTCTTTTTGAAGCTGTTTTTCTACTTCTAATACATTGTCACTATTTGCCAGCCCCAAACGATTTGCTACTCTGAATACATGTGTATCAACTGCTATTGACGGAACTCCGAATGCATTAGATAAAACAACATTTGCTGTTTTTCTTCCAGCTCCAGCAAGCGAAGTTATTCCTTCCATAGTCTTAGGAACTTCACCATTAAAGTTTTCCTTCAGCTGCCTGAACATAAGAATTAAATTTTTTGATTTATTTCTATATAAACCAATTTGTTTTATTCTCTCTTCTAATTCATCATTAGTTATAGTTAAAAAAGCATCTAAATCTGGATAATCCTTAAATAAACTTTCTGTTACTTCATTAACCTTTTTATCTGTTGTCTGTGCAGATAAAATAGTTGCAACTAATAATTGAAGCGGTGTTTCATAATTCAATTCACATTTTGCATCTGGATAAGTTTCCTTTAAAATTTCTACAATTTCTTTTGTCCTTTGCTTCATTCACACACTATCTCCTTATTTATATACGCCTCTGTATTCAACAGGCAATAATTCTGCTATACTCCTCATTAGAATATCCATACATCTATCTTCATATTCATGTTTATCTTCATCTTTTTCTTTTGCTGGAAACTCTATCTTATTTCCTATGTTAACTGTAACATTAGCATGATGCCACTTTTCTCCGCCCATATTTCCATCTTTGCTTATAGGAAGTAACTTTTCAGTTCCTGACATTCCTATAGGGATAACTTCTGCTTTAGCCATTCTTGCAAATAATAATATTCCTTTTTTTCCTTCAATCATTGCTCCTGTTCTGCTTCTCGTTCCTTCTGGAAATATAACTACATCCTGTCCGCTTTTTAATGTCTTAACAACTTTTGTTATAGCTTCCTTATCAGCTGAATTAGGCTTTATAGAAATATTTTTAACTAATTTTGTTCCTATATTTGTTATAGGATCATTTGATAATTTTACACCTGCAATAAAATAAGGATCACTTTTTTCCTTAAGTATCTTATTTAAAACTAACCCATCAGAATTACTTAAATGATTACAGACAAATATTCTAGGCTTCTTAACATTATCGATTTTTTCAATTCCATTAATTGTCATATGCGCATATTTGCGAATATATCTATCAGAAAGCATTTGTGCTGCTTTTACTAAAAGGTTCTCTGGTAACATATTAATAATTTTAGCTGTTGTTGGTGATAACATTTCCTCCACCCTTTCCAAATATTAAATACACTATATTATATATTTTTTTTAATTTCCTTGCAATTTACATATTGCATTACATTATATAGTCATCTTAATCAAATAATAAAATATTACCATTATATTATACACTTTTCTAAATTTATATTATATTGTAAAATTACAGCAATGCATTTTAAATACTTTATCTCTCTTTAAGATTAATGATTCTTTCAACATAATTTTTTAAATATGGAGAATCAAACTTTAAATCTTTTATATCACAAGACTTATCATCATCAAAAACATATTTTTTAATAATTGCATTTCTTTTTATTATGTTTTTCCCTCTCCATCCAGAGGATGTCTTCTTAAAACTTTCTTTAAACTGACTATTATTCATATCAATAATATAATCATCATCATATTCATCAAAAAAAACTAATGGTCTGAACTCTTCTAATCTGGAATTTTCTATTTCTTTATTATAAGGGCAGCTGAATTGACATGTATCACATCCAAACATCCTTCCTTCAAGTTTTTTTATTTCCCAGTCCTTTAAATCTTTCTTTTGAGTAATGTAAGATAAACATATATTACAATTCTTATTGGTACTATTTATTGATTTTGTAGGACACTTATCATAGCATATATTACAATCTCCACATTCTTTAAATAACTCTATTTCATTAAAATTTCGTTTATCTTCATCATAAATTTCTAAATCCGTAATTATTTCACCTAAGAAAACATATGAACCATATTTAGGTGTAATAATGAGATTATTTTTTCCAATGAAACCTACACCTGAAATAAATGCTAAGTATCTCTCAGGAAGTGTATTGCTGTCGACAAATGTTTTAGCTTTCCCTCCATGCTGTTCAATTATTTCACAAATTTTGTTTAAATATTTATTAACTACATAGTGATAATCTAATCCTTGTGTATATATTGAAAATCCATTTTTCTGTTGTGATTTTACTTTATTATCCTCTCCTAAAAAAGCATAAGGGAAAGCTATAGAAATTATAGTTTTCCCCTCTTCAAACCATTTATTAGAGTCTATTCTTAACTCTATATTATTTTCTTCAAATTCATTTTCTAAATTTAAAGCTTTCCTTTTTTCATAAAATGCTTTAAGCTCATCAAATCTTCTGCATTTAATAAATCCCACTGAATCCAATCCTATAGAAAGGCAATAATTTATTATTTCTTCTTTTACTCCCATGTGTTACATCCTTTATATTATCATGTCATTATATATTTTTCTTTTTTTTCCATGTAAATCTCTTATTTCTATTATACATGATTTTGACTTATTTCTAACAATATTTTTTGCTCTAATTCCAACTGCTGTTGCTCCTTCAGGTACATTGTGAAGCACCACTGAATTGGCACCTATTTTTGCATTATTTCCTACTGTAATAGGTCCAAGAACTTTTGCACCAGTACCAATCAATACATTATCTCCTATTGTAGGATGCCTTTTTCCTTTATGTTTTCCTGTTCCACCTAAAGTAACTCCATGATAAATTGTTACATTATCACCTATTTCCGCAGTTTCTCCTATAACAACTCCCATACCATGATCAATAAATAAGCCCTTACCTATTTTGGCTCCTGGATGAATTTCTATACCTGTAAAAAACCGTGATAACTGTGAAATCAAACGTGCTATAAAAAACCTTTTATGTTCATAAAAGAAATGTGCTAATCTATATGCTATTAATGCATGAATACATGGATATAATAATAATACTTCTATTTTCCCCTTGGCTGCTGGATCTTCTTTTAAAACCCTTTCCAAACTATAATTTAATAGTTTAAACACAACTCATTTCTCCTTTTACTATAGTAATTATTCAGTGTTCTTTTGTTTTAATATTTTATTTACTAATCAAAAAGTCCCATTGATATATATTTTTCTCCTCCATCTGGAGCTATAGCTAAAACTTTTTTACCTTTTCCAAGTTTTTTAGCTGTTTCAATAGCTGCATAAATAGCTGCGCCTGCTGATATACCTATTAGTACTCCTTCTTTTTGTGCAAATTCCTTTGCAATATTAAATGCATCTTTATCTTCTACTGGAATAACCTCATCAACAAAATCAGCTTCATAAATACTTGGTACAAACCCTGCACCAATTCCTTGTATCTTATGTCCTCCTGGATTTCCTCCACTTAATACTGGTGAAGTTGCTGGTTCAACAGCTATAGCTTTTATATTAGGATTCTTCTTTTTTAAGTTCTTTGAAATTCCTATTAAAGTTCCGCCTGTTCCAACACCTGATATAAATGCATCTAAATCAGGAATATCCTTATAGATTTCTTCTGCTGTTGTTGCATAGTGCTTTTCTGGATTAGCTGGATTTTCAAATTGCTGTGGAATAAAATATCCTTCTCCGCTGCCTATTTCTAAAGCTTTTTCTATAGCACCTTTCATTCCTTTAGCACCTTCTGTCAATACAAGTTCAGCCCCATAAGCTTTAATTAAATCTCTTCTTTCCTTACTCATTGTTTCTGGCATAACTATTATTACTTTATATCCTTTTAATCTTCCAATAAGCGCTAATGCTATTCCTGTATTTCCACTTGTTGGTTCTACTATTATTGATCCCTTTTTTAATATACCTTCTTTTTCAGCCTTCTCAATCATTCCTAAAGCTGCTCTATCCTTAACACTTCCACCTGGATTAAACTTTTCTAATTTAACATAAATATCTGCAATATTTTCTTCCTTTATAAGATTATTAACTTTTAATATTGGAGTATTCCCTACTAATTCTAAAACACCATTATAAATCATATTTTTACCCTCCCAAAACTTTATTTATATATATTTTTTATATTTAATTAATATTAAATTTTATACTTTTAATACCGAATACCATAAAAACTTTTCTTGAAAATCTGATAATTTAATATAAAATAAAAAACTCCATCCCCTATCACATGATAGAGACGAAGTTATTTCGCGGTTCCACTCTAATTAGATTACTAAAAATCCCACCTCAATTAAGCACTTA
Source organism: Clostridium sp. (assembly GCA_051878075.1). GTDB lineage: Bacteria > Bacillota > Clostridia > Clostridiales > Clostridiaceae > Clostridium. The sequence continues at coordinate 18,923 of JBJEJM010000011.1, forward strand.
AAATGCCTGTCACTATAACGGGTGAACCCGGAAAATCCTACTATAAATTCAAATTTCAACTCCAAAGTGCATTTCACATAAATTCCTGTTGGAAAGTTCTCAACATCCTTTCTTCTCTGTAAACATTCCAATATGCTACTTCTCTTTTTCTTAGTTTTTAATTCAGAGTATTTTTATAAACTTTATATTTTCATTATATTCCAAAACATTAAAAAGTCAACACTTTTTTGAATTTTTTCTAAAAGTGTTGACACATTTTAATTTTTCTTTTTCCATAAAGGATATAAGAATTCATCTACTATATCATGTATTATTACTATTCCTACAAGTTTATCATTTTCATCTACAACAGGTGTTGAAAGCAGATCATATTTAGCAGTCTTTTCAACTGCCTCACTTATATCATCATCATGTTTTATACGTGATACTGTTGTATCCATTATTTCCTTTATTTTTGTTTCTGGTGGATATAATATTAAATCCTTTATTGGCACTACACCCTGAATCTTTTCCTCTTTATCTGTAATATATATATAATACATTACTTCTTCATCAGGCTTCATTTCTCTAAGAATTTCTATTGCGTCCCCTATAGTTATATCGAGATTTACAGAAATAAATTCCTTACTCATAATACTACCAACTTTTTCGTCTTCATATTTTAAAAGTTCTTTAACTTCTTCTGCATCTTCTTTTCCCAGGTTTCCTAATATCTTTTCTCTTTCTTCTTCATCAAGATCATCAAGTAAGTCTGCGATTTCATCACTTGGCATGTTTTCCAATACTTCTACAGTCTTCATATCTGATAATTCTTTAATTATACTTCCTCTGTATTCCGATTCAATTTCTTCAAGTGTATCTGCTGCAAGATCTTCATCAAGAGATTCTAATACTTGTTTTCTTGAATTGGTATCCAGATTTTCAAGTATATCTGCTAAGTCAGCTGGATGCAGCTTTGATAGCTTTTTATATGGTACTGATATTTGGAGATTATTATTAACCATTTCTAATGATTCAACATCATCCCACCTTAGTACAGTTTCTTCTATATCTTTACCTATTATTTTATATAATATCTTCATCAAGCCTGCTATTTTTAATCTTCTATACTTTGCAAATGGTCCTACTTCAACAGCAATAACCCTGTATTCTCCTGCAAGCTTTGCAATTCTAAGGTCATTAACTCGAACAACCTGTTTTCCATTAATATCAACTATTTTTTTATCTAAAAGATTTTCAGATAATAAATAGCTGTATCTCATTGGAAGGATTTCTTTGCTTCCCCTTGTTTTAATTTTTATTGAACCATTATTATTGATAAACTGAATATCTCTAAATTCATAATGAAATGTAACTCCATCTTTCTTTAATTTATATCCTATTACACGTGGATAACCATCTTCTGTAGTCACATAAACATCTTTCAATACTCCAAGGACATCACCAAATTCATCATAGACATTCCTATTTAGTATATTAGTATATAGAAACATTGATAATTCCATCATAAAGATTCCTCCTATTTTGTTTTATAGAAAGATCTCTTTAACGATAATTATTATGATAACTAATACTACATTATAATAACTCTAAAATAAGCAGCATTAAAAATGTTGAAAGATTTCTCTCTATAAATATTTAATTTTATCGTATGATAATTAGTATTCTGAGGCCCTTCCTCCATGCTTTTTACACCACCTATTTTATTTAATCTATATTTATAATTCATACTTTTTTTAATCAGAACCTAAACTATTAAAATTTATTCATTTAGACCCATAATTATTATATTACATAGAAATTAAAAGGCAATAAATTTCTTTACTTAAAATAAATTTTTATTAATATAATGGAACTTATTCCTATTAATTTGGTTTGTAAACTAATCCTGCATATGTTAATATACATACAACACGAACTTGAAATTTAGGATTTAATTTTAAACATGACTATGGTTTATAAATCCTAAATTATATATTTTAAATTTTATAAAGAATTGGAGTCATAAATATTATGAAGCTTAATAAAGAATTTTTACCTATAAGCAAAGAAGATATGCGTCAAAGAGGTATAGATCAGCTTGATTTTATTATCGTTTCTGGTGATGCATATGTTGATCATCCTTCATTTGGTACTGCTATTATCGGTAGAACATTAGAAGCCCAAGGTTTTTCTGTTGGTATTATTGCTCAGCCTGATTGGCATAACTGTGAAGATTTTAAAAGACTTGGCAGACCTAAGTATGGATTCCTTGTTAATTCAGGCAACATAGATTCTATGGTTAATCATTATACTGCCGCTAAAAGAATAAGACATGAAGACTTATACTCACCTGGCGGTGAATCTGGTCATAGACCTGACAGAGCTGTAATTGTTTATTGTAATAGAATAAGAGAAGCCTATAAAGATGTTGCAATTGCAATTGGAGGTATCGAAGCCAGCCTTAGAAGATTTGCTCATTATGACTATTGGGATAATAAAGTACGAAGAAGTATCCTTGTAGATTCAAAAGCAGATTTATTAATGTATGGAATGGGTGAAAAAACTGTTGTTCAAATAGCCGATTTATTAAGGTATGGAGCTAATATAAAAAATATTACTAATGTAAGAGGAACCTGCTACATGACTAATGATATATCAAATATCAAAGATGCAGTACATGTACCCTCTTTTGAAGAAGTTTCTACAGATAAAAAGGCATATGGTGAAGCTTATAAATTAGAATATTATGAGCAGGATTCAATCATAGGAAAAACTATAATCCAAAAACATGGTGACAGATATCTTGTTCAAAACTCTCCTCAAGAAAATATGACTCAGGAGGAAATGGATATTACATATAATCTTCCTTATACAAGAACATATCACCCAATATATGAAGCAAAAGGCGGTATTCCTGCTATCAAAGAAGTAAGATTTTCAATAACAAGCCATAGAGGATGTTTTGGATCTTGTTCATTCTGTGCATTAACATTCCACCAAGGAAGAGTTATTCAAAACAGAAGCCAGGAATCTATAATTGATGAAGCTAAATTACTTACTACATTACCTGACTTTAAGGGATATATACACGATATAGGGGGACCTACTGCTGATTTCAGACATAGAGCATGCAAAAAGCAGGAAGTATATGGAACATGTAAAACTAAACAGTGCATGTTTCCTAAACCTTGTAATAACTTAATTATAGACCATACGGAATATTTATCTCTTTTAAAGAAAGTAAGAAAACTGCCTGGAATAAAGAAAGTTTTCATACGTTCAGGTATAAGATATGATTATTTAATTCATGATCCTAATGAATCATTTTTCAGGGAATTATGTGAACATCATATAAGCGGACAGCTTAAAGTTGCTCCTGAACATGTTGTTCCTAGAGTATTAAATCAAATGGGTAAACCAACAAGAGAAGTATATGATAAATTTGTAGCTAAATACTTTCAAATAAATAACAAGCTTGGTAAGAAACAATTTCTTGTTCCTTATCTTATGTCTTCTCACCCTGGCTCAGATTTAAATGCAGCTATAGAACTTGCTCAATACGTAAAGAAAATGGGATACACTCCTGAACAGGTTCAGGATTTCTATCCTACTCCTGGAAGTTTATCTACAACTATTTATTATACAGGATATAATCCAATTACAGGAGAAAAAGTATATACGCCTAAGACTCAGGAAGAAAAAGATATGCAGAGAGCATTAATACAATTTGCAGTACCTAAAAATTATCAAAAAGTAAAGAAAGCATTAATAAAAGCTCATAGAGAAGATCTAATTGGTAACGGAAAGGATTGTTTAATAGGATTTGCTCCTAAAAAAACAGGATATCAGGGTAAAAACAACAAGAATTCTAATGCTAAAAAAGATAATTCTAAAAAGTCACACTCTGATAAGAAATCATCAAAAACTAATAGCAGAACTTCTAAAAGATCATCTGCTAAAAAAAGAGTTCATTAATTTATAATCTATAAGCAGGTAGAAAATAATCTATCTGCTTATAAACAATACATAGAATTATTTACTATTTGTGTTATAATAAATTTTAATTATATATTGAACTGAAATGAGGAAAGAGCTACTTATGGAAAAAGACATTTATATTATGATAAGCCAGACTAATACAGGATGTTCAAGAATACTTCAATTTTTCACTGGCGATCCATATAATCATGCTTCAATATCACTTGATGAAAACTTAAATTCTCTATATAGTTTTGCAAGACAGAAACTATATAATCCTTTAATTGCCGGCTTTGTTAAAGAAGATATAAATAGTGGAATTTATAAAATTTATGATAATACGTTATGTGAAATATATAGATTAAAAATTACAGATGAACAATATAAAGCCTTAGAAGAATCTATTAATGAATTTAAGAATAATGAGAGTGAATATAAATATAACTTTGCTGGATTGATTGCCATACTTTTTAATATTCCTTATCATAGGCCTAAACATTATGTATGCTCTCAATTTGTTGCATATGTACTTCAGCAGTCAAATGTTATAGAATTTGACAAGCATTTTACACTTGTAAGACCATATGATTTCAAATCACTATCTGGATTGGATTTAGTTTATTCGGGTAAGTTATGTGAATACAGTGTATAATTAATATATGGTTCAATAACTTAGGAATCAATGCAATTACTACATACATTCCTAAGTTATTTTATTTAATCTTTTTAAATCCGTTCAATACAAAATTTATTATTATAAGAAAAATAAGTTCTCCTATAATTGGATATGGAAATATTCTGATTCCCCCAATAATTATCACTTTTTCAATCATGACAATCATTATTGCAGCAATTATAAACCATATTCCTTTCTTATTAGCATATTTTTTATCTAAAAGAATGACGTTTATTATAAGCATTATCCCAAGTAATATCAATGAAAACATGGAAATTACAATTTCATTATCTATAGAAATTATAAATCCATAAATATAACTTACTTTAACTATAATTTTTGATATATATATAATAATGGAATATATAAAAGCCACTCCTGCAAGTATAAAATAACTTCCTGTAAAGTTTAATTTTTCTGAACGTAGAAAAACATATGTTATAGCTAATATCATAAGTGGTATTGCTATATCATCCAGATAGATAATAGATTTTAGATAATATATATATTTGCTGCTTTCTATCAAACATAATGTAATAAGCCCTATATGCCTTATTAACAGTAAAGTAATTACAACTACCAGATAAATCTTTATTTTCTTTGGTGATACTAATAAATTTCGTTTTATTGTAAAAATACATAAAAAAATTATAAGTAACAAAAATATATAGTATGCAAAATTCAATCTGTTACACTCCAATCACTATTTCTGTTACTTATATTTATTATTGTATATTTTATTTTATTCCTAAAACTTTTATTCCACCCTTAATACATTCAATGTTTAGTGGAAAGTCTGGTCCTTTTTCACCATCAATATCTGTGACAATATCTTCATCACATTCAACATATAACTTATCTGTTTTAAAGTAAACAACTTTATCTGAATCTAAATGCTCACCTTTAAGAAGTTTAATAAATAAAGGAATAAGCTCTATTATAGGAACTGCTTTGAAAATTATTACATCCAGTTCTCCATCTGAAACCTCTGCTTGTGTAGCAAGATTGAAATTTCCTGCTGTCTGACCATTAAAAACCAGCATTAAGTACATATCATCATTATATACACAATCTTTAGAAGTTAGCTTTATTTTTAATTTTCTAAAGTTAGGCAGTTCTTCAATACCTTTTAAGTAGTATGCTAATTTACCTATAGTATTTTTTAGATTTACATCTGTTTTTTGAGATACGTCAGTAAATAATCCTGTACTTGCCACATTTACAAAGTACTTATCATTTATTTTTCCTACATCTACTGCTTTAGGCTTTGAATCAAGAATCTGCTTACATGCACTTTGTATATCTGATGGCATGTGTATGAACTTTCCAAAATCATTTGCTGTTCCTACTGGAAGTATCCCTATTGGAATGTCAATGTTTCTTTCTTTCATAGCATTTACGACTGAATCTACTGTTCCATCTCCACCAGCAACTAATATATACTCATAAGTATCATCTACTATATCTAATGCTTCACATAGATTTCTTCCTCTTTGTATCCTGTATGGTACTACTGTCAAATTCACATCCTGATGAATTCTTATAACGCTGTCTAATTCATTTATTATATTATTTTCTCCTGAATATGGATTATATATAAATCTAACTTTCTTCAAAATAAGACTATACCTCCCCTAAAGATAATTCTTGTTTATTATAACCTTTAGCTATATTTTTTTCAAATAAATTACTAATTATTATGCTTCTAGTCTGTCAGTGAATTCCTTAATAAATTCTTAAAGGTTATTTTATAACTTATATTATTTCCAATTATGTGCTATAATAAGTTTTTGTAAGTATTTTTTATAATTTTAGGAGTGGTTTTATGAGGAAAAGTTGTATTCCTAATGTATTTACATTTATTAATTTATCTTGTGGAATTTTATCTATATTATCAGTAATCAACGAAAATTATACTCTAGCAAGTATTTTTATTTTATTAGCAGGCTTGGTAGATAGATATGATGGACGTGTAGCCCGTTTTTTAAATGTATCAAGTGATTTAGGCAAAGAACTGGATTCTTTAGCTGATTTAGTTTCTTTTGGTGTAGCTCCATCAATATTAATATATATGTTATTCAATCTTAAAGAACCTGGTTTTTTAAGTATAATTGGGTTTATAATTTTATTAGTTTTCCCAATATGTGGAGCATATAGATTAGCACGTTTTAATACTGCAGAATTTGATGGCGTATTTACAGGTATACCAATAACAATTGTTGGATGTTTCATGGCATTCTTCTCATTAATGCTAATACTATGTAAGGCAAATTTAGATAATAATTTACTTACTTACATAACCATTATACTTATGATTGTAGGTTCTTATTTAATGGTAAGTAAAATTCATTTAAAAAAGGTCTAACTGATAATCAAAGCTTTGATTAAAAAAATCAAAGCTTTTTATTTATTCATCTTCGTCGTCTTCTTCAGACCTGCCAGTATTCTGAAAATTGAGCTCATCATCTATCTCTGTATATATCTTGCTTTTTGCCACACTTAAAGACATATATTCATTTTTTATCTTGCAATATTTTAAATATCCTCCCTCACATTTGTCTAATGCTTCAACTAAATTGTCTATTAATCCTCCTACTTCTTCAACTCTTTCTAATGCTTTTTTTACTTCACTTTTCTTAGCAAGATTCACATTATATAATTCTGATGCACCTGCAATAAGAAGTCTATATGAATCAACATAGCTTTTTAACAGCATGCTTAGATTCTGTATATCACTATAATGATTTTTAGCAAATTCATCATATTTCATAATTCTATTGTTCCCTTTTATTTTATTGATCCTATTATTAATATATTAAATTTAACTTTATACATGATTAAATTTTTTCTGTTTCGCTATATGCATATTCTGTATCAATTTCATTCAGTATATTACCATAAATCACTTTTTGTGCAGATTCTCCTTCCTGATTCCAGTCCATAACGAGTTTTTTTTGTAATTTCTCATAATATTTTTCTTCACAATCATCCCGAAATTTTCCTTTATCATCTTTTCTTAATTCTTCTTTAATTTTTTCTACATTATATTTTTGTTTATTATTATAATTAGTGTATATTGGTTTATGTTTTTTATCTATAATGTTATCAGTGAATATAACGGGAACTATAAAATTATCTGGATAAACATATAACATGCTCTTTCCCCCTACTTGTAAGCCTTAGAACATAGATTTTTAAAATATGATTGAGGATATCTGCATAATGGACATCTTTCAGGTGCTTCATAGCCTTCATGTATATATCCACAATTCAAGCATATCCACAATGTTTTTTTGTCATCCTTAAATATATTCTTATCTTTTAACTTTTTAGCTAAATCTAAATATCTTTCTTTGTGGTGTTCCTCAACTTCTTGAAGCTCTTTATAAAAATCTGCTATTTCTTCAAATCCCTCTTCTCTTGCAACATTTTCAAATTCCTTGTAAATTACGTTTGCTTCTTCTGATTCCCCAACAGCTGCTTCTATCAGATTATTCTTTGTACAGTTAATTCTATCTAAATATCTTTTATAAGCTTCTCTAGCATGTGCATATTCATTTTTTGCTGTTTCATCAAATACTTCTGCAATCCACATATATCCATCACATCTAGCTCTCTCAGCATATAAATTATATTTAGTTCTGGCCCTGCATTCACCAGCAAATGTCTTAAATAAATTTTTTTCTGTTTTGCTTCCTTTTAAATTCATTTCAAGTCTCCAAATATATTTTTCCATATATTCATATTATTCTTTACTCACTTTTTAGTTACAAAACACTATTATTCAATAAAAATGGGAATTCAAATTTTCTCTTTGAACTCCCATTTTAGATTTATTTAATAAAAGACAATATATCTTTTTATACATTATTTCTTAATCACACTATAGTAATTTTTTTATCCTGATCACATTTAATAGTTATTTCCTGACCATCGGCTCCCTTGGTTATCAGCTTAACATCATGACCCCAAAGTTCCTGAACATATTTTAATGTTTCTTTTGCATATGATAATTCTAATGCTCTTCCATCAAATATATTCTCCAATGTAAGAGTATAATCTTTTTTATTTAAATCTATTACTCTTACATAAGGTATGCCTCCCATGCCTGCTGTATAGCTTAATGTGTCACGTATTGCCTTCCATCCATCTTCATCTGATATTTCCTCTATTATAGTATCAAATGTTCTATGATTGTACTGGAATAAATTTAACTCCTGGCATAAATCCTTAGTTAAATATCTTCTTAAGAATGAAGAATCCCTGTCAACTTCCCTTACTTCAAATATTTTTTCCTTTCCATATTTCTTATCCAAATCTTCAAAAATCTTAAAGCCTATATAATAAGGATTTATTCCTCCTATAATAGGTGCTATAACATCATTGTGACGTTTCAAAAATTCAAAATGTAATTCTTGTGGAAGATCCATCTGCTTTAATATATTGTAGTGTGTATAGCTTGCCCATCCTTCATTCATTATCTTAGTTTCAATCTGAGGTATAAAGTATTGCGCTTCTCTTTTAACTATTTTTAATACTGTCTTTTCCCATTCTGAAAGACTTCCATATTCAATTATAAAACCTAAAACATCATCAACTGGCTCTAAAGGTACTTTATCTATATCAGGAAATTCTATCTCAACATTAGAATCTAATATACCTCTATTCTGTTTCTTATTTTCATATTCTTTCAATAAATTATCACGTATTTCATTATCAGATAATTCTTTTACTCCAATACTTCTGCCTACCTGATATCTTAATGCATGAGCTGCATCTAAAATTCTCTCTACCCTAGAATATCCTATACTTGGATCATCAATATAATCACGTATTATCTTAGAATCCAAATTGAACATTTCCAACGTATATTTTGCATTAGTTCCTTCTTTGAATAATCTATTATTTTTAAAAAAGTCATTGTGTCCATATACATGAGCCATAGTCAGTATCTGCAATAATAAAGTGTTATCTTTCATAAGATATGCAAGACATGGATCAGAGTTAATTACCATTTCATAAGGAAGGCCTGTAAGGTTTAAAGAATAAAGAGTCTTAGTCTTTTCATAAGCTTTACCAAAACTCCAGTGTGGATATCTTGACGGCATTCCAACATAAGCCTCATATCCAATCATTTCATTAAATCCTATAATCTCAAACTCTTGTGGATAGCAGTCAAGACCATATTCTTCAACTTTTTCCTCTATTTCTACATTCCATTTTTCAATATCCTTGATACTATACTTCAAAGTCTATCCCTCCTTTAACTCCTTCCTAAGCATTGTCTTAAGCGCATCCCACAAATCCTTTTTCTCCTTTATTATTACTGGAACAAAATTTTCATTAGTAATTTCTTTCTTAAATTTATGATACATTGTAGTAGTATAAGTTGATGGTAAAAGTTCTGCATATCCAAACATATTGCTGACTTCACATATCTCTTTTACTGCTGCAATTGCTTTTTCATTATCTTCAGACCAGTTATCTCCATCACTAGCATATATAGGATAGATATTCCATGATGTCTGAGGATATTTTTCTTCAATAAGCTTAAGTGCTTCATTCAATCCACTTGATATATAAGTTCCTCCAGATTCTGATTTATGGAAGAATTCATATTCATCTACCCTTTTAGCTACAGTTGTATGATATATAAATTCAAATGCTATATTGTTATATTTTTTCTTTAAAAAAGTAGCAAGTACAAAGAAATATGACCTTGCTAAATATTTTTTAGTAACATCCATTGAACCTGAAGCATCCATAATAAATATCATGACTGCATTGCTGTCTCTTCTTGGTTTCATTTTTACTCTGTAATATCTTAAATCTTCTTCCCTAAATGGAAATCTCTCTATTTCTTCTTCTTCATTTAATTCTCTAAGCGCTCTCTTCTTTCCCTGTTTTCTTGCTATCTTAGTCATAACAGTTTTCTTTTTTGCAAGACGTGGTCTTATTCCATAAGTCTGATATCCACGTCTCCTGCCTGAGGTTTCAGTAACTATTTCTGAATATTTCTTTTGATCTAAATTAGGCAAGTCTAAGTCTTCTGAAATATAATCCATTAATTCTTCAAGAGTAATTTCAGTCTCATAAACATCATCACCCTCTTGATTTCCTGCACCTTGATTACCTTGTGCAAATTGTTTCTTTCCATTGCCTATCTTTTCGCCACGCTGTTCATCTCCAACACCAGTAGCAACGCCCTTAGAATTTTTTCCATAAATAAACTGATATTCTTTTATACCTTTGATTGGTATTTTGAATTTTTTATTTTTGCTTTCACCTACAATACTTTCTTCTGATAGAATATCTCCTAAATTTTCTTTAATTGACTTTTCAACAAGTTGTCTATGCCTTCTTCTATCTTCTATGGATCTATCATAATCAACTTGATTATTTGTATAATCTCTAAAAATAGCCATAATAAATTAATCTCTCCATAAGTTATTAGCTGCATATTTCAATATTACATCACAGCAGTGTATGCAATATCCATTTTTCTTCATTTCATCGACCATAGAATTGTATTTTTCTGCTTGTTCTTTATCTCTTACCTTTGATTTAGTTATGATTCTAGATAAATCCTTAACTGATTCAGTCAATTTCTTTTCTATAGCTTCCTTTAATGGCTCATAAGAAGTATAATCAAGCTTTCCGCCTTTTCTGATGATATAGAACATATATGAAGTAACATCTGATCTGAATCCTTTTGCAGATGCAGCATAAACACCTATCTGCTCCTCAATGCTTCTCATGAATTCTTCATCTGGATTAAGTTCTTCTCCTGTTGAAGCATCTTTAATTTTTGTCTTATTGACATAAGCTTCTGCATTATCAATATAATTATTGAATAAGCTTTCAGCCTGTTCCCTAAATGAATGTATAAATGCCTTTGTTATTTCTCTTTCGAGTATCTTATTATACTCTTTTCTTATAGTATCCTGTATAAATCCTAAATATTTCTTCTTATCATCAGCTGCAATATCCATTTCTTTAACTGACTTAATCATATTTTCCATTACGCTTAATGGATTTATACAATCATATTCTGATTCTGCAAGCGCATTATCTATTGCTTTTATAATAAATCTTGTACTGATACCCTTCATTCCTTCATATTGTCCTGCTTCTTCTCTGAGCTCAGTAATATCAATTTTCTTTGTAGTTCCCTTTTCAACTATTTCCTCACCATTATATATCTTAAGCTTTGTCATGCTGTCTACTTTTGCTGATGGAGTAAGTCTTGAAAGAATTGCAAACATTGCAGCTACTTCAATTGTATGAGGCGCAATATGAGCTTTAAAATTACTCTTTCTTAAAATCTTCTGATATATTTTAACTTCTTCATCAAGCTCTAAGCAGTAAGGAACTTCTATTTTTACTATTCTATCTAATATAGCTTCATTTGTATGATCAGACTTGAACTTATTCCATTCTGCTTCATTTGAATGTGCAACAATAACACCATCAAAATAGATCATTGATCCTTTACCTGGTGATGGTACAGATTTTTCCTGAGTAGCAGTAATAATTGTATGAAGATATTCAACATCATTTTTAAATACTTCTATAAATTCAACAAGTCCTCTGTTACCAACATTAAAAGCACCATTTAAAGAAAATATTCTTGGATCATCCTCAGAGTATAAATCCATTTTAGAAATATCAATAGATCCTGTAAGTATTGAAGTATCCTGATTATTAGGATCAACTGGAGGAACTACACCTACACCTTTTCTTGAACGGATTGAAAAACCTACCCTTTCTACTGGAAAATCTTCATACATACCTTTAAGTTCATGCATTAATTTATATTTACATACTGGACATAAGTCACCTTCAATTTGTACTCCTAGCATTTCTTCAAATTTTGGTCTTAAATGCTTTGGAATTAAATGGAGTGGTTCTTCATGCATTGGACATCCCTTTAATGCATATACTGGATCACAGTCTTCTATTGCTGATTTGAGGCTTTCAACTATAGATGATTTACCTGCACCAACAGGACCTACCAAATACAATACCTGCCTTGACTCCTCACCTTTCATAGCAGCTGACTTAAAATAATTAACTAGTTTCATGATAACCTTGTCAATTCCATAGAATTCATCTTTAAAGAAGCCATATTTTCTAATAATCTCATTGCCATATATCTTTCTAACTCTTGGATTTTCTTCAGCTTTTAATTCTTCAACGCCTTTATTTATTATCATATCATAAAGTCTCTTATGAGCTAATTTAACAATCTCAGGATGCTCTTTAACAATATCGAGATATTCTAAAAAAGTCCCTTCAAATTTCTGTGTATTAGCTCTCTCTCTATCAGTTTCAATAAATTCCTTAAAATTCATACTCATAGATACTCCCCCCTCCTAATTACAATATATTCATATGAAACATTACAGTATGACTAATTTTTTAAGATAATTTCTGTAAGCATAAAAACATAAAAATAATCTTTTCTCTATTTATATATTAATAATTATGTAAATTTATTCGTATATAAAAAAAGAATTGAAATTTTTTATTCCAATCCTCTTTATTCCTAATCTCTTATGCTCTATTTTTTAGTACTTCATTAAGAAATATTTTATTTACATAGTTATTAAATAGTAACATACTGATTTTTATGTTTTCGTATATATAAAATTTTCTTCTCTATAAAATAATATCAGCATTATATTACAGTGTCATATAATGCTGATATTGTTTTTCTAGTAAAACTCAATTATAAAATTATTCTTCTAGTTGATTTTTTCAGGTTCAGGGTACTCTACACCTTTTGTATCAACTCTTATTGATTTTATTACTACATCTTCTTTAGGCTTATCATTTGGACCTGTCTTTACATTTTCTATTTTATGTACAACGTCCATACCACTTATAACTTTTCCAAAAGATGCATAATCACCATCTAAATGTTCTGCTGCTTTAGTCATTATAAAGAACTGACTTCCTGCACTATTTGGATCTTGAGCTCTTGCCATGGATAATACGCCTTCTGTATGCTTTAAGCTATTTGCAATACCATTTGATGTGAATTCACCTTCTATGGAATAACCTGGGCCGCCAGTTCCATTTCCTTCAGGATCTCCTCCCTGAATCATAAAATCTTTAATTATTCTATGAAAAGTTAAATTATCGTAAAATCCGCTATTAGACAAAGCAATAAAATTATTAACTGTATTTGGTGCTATTTCAGGATATAATTCTGCCTGAATTGTTCCAAAACCTTCTACTTCTATAGTAGCTATTGGTAAGTTTTCTGTAGATTCTGTTGCATTGTTATCTGAATTTTCATCTGATACAGATTTACTTTGACTACTTTCTTTATTACCTGCTGAATTTCCACATCCAATAAGTAATGCTGGAATCATACACATAAGAACTAATATTAATTTCATAAATTTCTTCATCTTATCACCTATTTCCTCTAAAGTATGTATTGCCAATTTATAATTAAATTATTTATATTTTACGAATATTTTTGCATTAAGTCAAATTTCTTATCTATCAGTACATCTTCCTGCTGACTTTTTTCTTTTATAATATATTTTACTTTTTAATAATAAATAAGATCATGTAAATAGTCATAGTTTCCATTAGCTCTTTACATGATCTTATTATAGTTATATTATTTCTTTTCCATCTATTATAAGTTTAACATTTTTAAATGTTATGTCTGCATTTCTTGATACAAACATTCCTACATATACATGCTTAGAATCTATTTTAGTCAAGGCAAAATCAAATCCACCTGTAACAGTAGTTTCATTACCTAATGTACATGCGTATCCATCTGGATTGCTTTCAATTTTTAAATCAATAGAAGAACCTTCTTCAAATGTTGTATTTTTAACTGTAGTCCCCTTAGTAAGAACTTCGCTCTTTCTAGCAAAACAGTTCCATTGCTTTTCATCTGCTAATTTTAATGGTGCTGCTGTAACATAATCTCCCATTACATCTGGAATATGTGTATCTATGAACATTTCATCTCTAGCCATAAGACCAAAAGAAGTCTGGTTATCTTTAGATAAAGAGTTGATTTCAGCAGTTGCTGTTAATGTAAATTCACTTCCTACTGGAACTTTATAATAATACATTGCTATTCCATCTGATGTAGATGAAATTTTACCTTTATTGTTTTTTACTGATATATTAATATTTCCATCTGCATCTTGTCCAAGTGAAAAATTCTTTTTGCTTATAGTTTCTCCAACATTACCAAATACAGTACCTTTCCATATTCCTACATCTTCCCATAAAGAACTGTCTGGTAAATTTGAATCATAATCTGATTCTTCATAATCATCATTGTTACCTAAGCAATCTTCCTTACTAGGTTCACATTCTATACTTTCTGAAATAACTGCATCTGAAATGTCACCTAAATCTAATTCCTTAACTGTCTTAGCTATAAAATATGCATTATATGCTGCACCCCATTTATTAGTATGAGTATTATCTACACTTGCAGAATCTGATGAATTCCATGCATGAAGATATAGTGTTTCTTTTGCACCTAATTTATCATATAATTCTTTAGTCATTGTAGTTAAATCTACTACTGGAATATTTAATTCTTCACCTAACTTGCGGATAGCTTCTGGATAATTTCCACCTTCAAATTCTCCTTTTGTGCTTGTTATATGAAGATTACTATTACTCCATTTACCACTTGATGTTCTTCTTACTATTGGTGTACAAAGAACTACTTTACATCCTGCTGCTTCTGCTTTTTTAATATAGTTTTCATATAATGAGTTTGCAAAGCTTCCTTCATCTTTATATGTACCATTAGGATTTGTATATCTATCTGCTTCAAATTTGGCATCATTGTGTCCAAATCCAATAAATAAATAATCTCCTTCTTTCATACCTGATAATAAAGTTTTATATTTTGATTCTTTTGTGTAACTTTTTGAGCTTCTTCCTGATAGCGCTAAATTTTTTATGTCATATCTGTTTAAATCAAAATGATTTTCAAACTGAGTTCCATATCCATATCTAGGATAGTAATAATTATCATTGAATTCACTTACTGTAGAATCACCTACAATCCATATGGTGTTTTTTG
>JBJEJM010000012.1:0-6630 GCA_051878075.1 Clostridium sp.
CATTATTGGTTAAATCATCATATACAAGTCTATCTGTATGTGGTATGACATGCATGCTTCCAAAGTTATTACATTTAAATAAAATATCGAATTTATCATTATTTATATCAACTCTATAGCATCTGTCATTGGTATCTGAATCACTTATATATACATAATAAACATTTGTAAATATAGATTCAGTAACACATCTTACCTTCATTCCCTCTTCATATCTGCATAGCTCAGTAACATAAGTTGTTTCATAATTCTTAGGATTATATGTTGCAAGCTGTATCATTTCTTTACCTTTTTTCTTTGCTTTTTCAACAATGACTATACGGTCCCTTTCTGGAAGCCATTCATAATATAATATCTGTCCATTCTTTCCTGTCCTTACACTTTTTTCTTTACCTGTTTTGGTTTCTGTTATAATAACTTCCCCATTTTTATCATATGACATATATCTTCCATTAAATGATATCTTTATATTCTCTGCATTATTAGGTATTTTAATATTTATTTTATCTTCATATGGTTTATTTAATTCTATTTTCCTGCTTACAAATTCTGATGACTGTCTAAAAACAAATCTATCTAAAATAAATAATACGCTTACCTGAAAAATAAGTGATAATAAGCTCCAAGCGATTATTCTTCTAATAATTCTCAATTAAACCACATCTCTTTCTATACCTTAATATTTCATTGTAAATACTGGTAAATAATATCCATCTGCAATTTATATTTTAAATATGCCTATAGAAATCATCTCATTCATTATACCATATTTTGTAAAATTCTTCTTGTATATAATAACCAAAAATATTCATTATAAAAAAATATACAGTATTCAAAGTCATAATTCCCTGAATATCTGCATATTTTAATCAAGAACAAATTAGTTTTGTGTTATGCGTTTTACTTTACTATATGGATTAACATATAAATCATCTACTGTACCATGGCATGTACAATTTGAAGCTAAAATTCTACTGGATCAGGAATTACTCCTGCATTCTTTAATTCTCTTACAGCATCAATGTAATTCTTTTCTTCTGGTGCTGCTTTTGCTGCTTCTTCATAACAATATAAAGCTTTTCTTTCATCATCAAAATGATAATAACATGCTGCAAGCTTATTAAGGACTACATGATTTGATCTGTTTAATCTTAAAGAGTTCTTGTAATACTTTACAGCCAGTTTATAATTCATCTTAAGCTTATCACTTGAATCAAATTCTAAAACATCTTCTCGTGATAAATAAATATTTCCCATACATTCATAAACTACTGCCATCAATTGTGCATTTTCTTTTTCAACTTCTTCATTTGTATTTTCTATGATTTTATTGAAAATATCAAGAGCTTGTTCATCATTTTTCAATTCACTAAAACAGAATCCTATATTTGCAAAACTCAATAAATCATGTCTTTTTCTATTGCAGTATTCAAAAGCTTTAAGTGCCTTTTCATATTTTCCTGTAAGTCTGAATCCAAGACCTTGTAAAAATATTGAATATAAATTTTTCTTATCAAATTCAAATGATTTTATTGCAAAATATAATCCCTTTTCATAATTTCCATTATCTATTTCTTTCTGAGCAATTGTATTTAAAAGTGACGACATATCTTCAGCCGTATGTACTTCCCCACCTCTGACTTTTATTTTATGCTCATTTAAAAATGAATCAATCCTGCTTTGAAGATTATTACTATTTTCCATTAATTATACCTACTTCCATATTAAAATTAAATTAATTATAGCATGTGTTTACAATTTAAGAAAATCATTTATATGTTTTTCCTTAAGAATTCTTAAAATCATCAGTTAAAATAACATAAATTTATATATAAACACCATCTTAAAAAGCAGTCAATTTCTTAGAAATCAACTGCTTAAATTTATAAAATTATATCAATATTATTCTGTTAATATTCAAGATAAATGCTTTATATAACAGCCAGTATAATAAAATTAACTATAAATAGCAATGCTGCAACCCATAAAATTGGATGTATATCTTTTGCCTTGCCCTTAATGACTTTGACAATACAATAAAATATAAAACCAAATGCAATTCCATATGAAATGCTATAGCATAATGCCATAAATATTGATGCAAAAAATGCTGGAACTGCTTCTTCTAAATCATTCCACTCTATCTGCTTAAATGATGACATCATCATGACTCCTACAAGTATCAATGCTGGTGCAGTAGCCTGTGTTGGAACAATGCTTATAATAGGTGCTAAGAATATGCTTAAAATAAATAACACTGCTGTAACTACTGATGTTAGTCCTGTTCTTCCTCCTGCTCCTATTCCTGCTGCACTTTCAACATATGTTGTTGTATTGGATGTTCCAAAAATTGCACCTATAGATGTTGCAATTGAATCTGCAAAAAGTGCCTTGTCCATTTTTGATTTAAATCCTGATCCTTCTTCCAAGGCCTTCTGATCTTCTGCACTGAATATTCCAGTTCTTCGTCCTGTTCCAATAAATGTTCCAATTGTATCAAAAGTATCTGATAAACTAAATGCAAAAATAGTCATAAGTACTAATGGAATCTTTGAACTATCACTAAATAATGATAAAAGACCTTTAGAACCAAATGCAACACCAAAAACCTGACCAAGCTGCTTAAATGAATCCCCTAATCCTGTACTTGCTCCTATCTGAGATAAATCTACAACACCCATTGGAATTCCAATTAGTGTAGTTGCTGCAATACTTATGATTATTGCTCCCTTGACTTTCAATATTAACAATGCAGTCATTAATGCAATACCAATCAAAGCAAGTATAACTCCTCTGCTGTTAAAGTCAACCAATGCTGGAACTGCACTGCTGTTTGCAATAACTGTACCGCCTTCAGCCTGTATATAGGTTCCAGGATCTGAAGTAAAATTAATTAATCCTGCATTTTTAATTCCTATATATGCTACAAAAATGCCTATACCACCGCCAATAGCATTCTGAATGCTTTCTGGAATTGATTTGATTATAAGCTTACGTACTTTTGTAACTGTTATTGTTATGTTTATAATACCACATATAAATACCATAGCGAGAGCCTGCTGCCATGTAAAACTCAATGCTTTACAAACAGTAAATGTAAAGAATGCATTTAGTCCCATTCCTGGTGCCTGTGCATAAGGTACATTAGCAAATAACCCCATTACAAGTGTACCTATGGCTGACGAAATTATTGTAGCTAAAAAAACTGCCCCTGCCGGCATTGGATTGTCTGGTGTACCTGAAAGCGTAAGCATAGATGGATTTACAAAAATTATATATGCCATTGCGAAAAAAGTAGTAACTCCTGCCATTATTTCAGTTGAAATAGTGGTTTTATTCTCCTTCAGCTTAAAATAATGTTCCATAATTAAACACCCCTTTTTTAAAGCTATCACTTAATTATAATTACTATTTTTACTACATAAATATTATACTACTTTATGTTGCATACTTATGTTATTTTTTATAAAACTCCAAAACCTGTTCTAAATACGGCTTTTGAATTTCATCTTTTTCAAAATATATTGCATGTTTTGAACCTTCTATTCTTACAAGCTTACAATTCTTAGCATATTCTGCAAATTTATTTTCTCCATCATCTTTTACAAAAGTATCCTCACCAGCCTGGAACAGCATTACTGGAATCTCTACTTTAGATGCATTTTCTTTTTTAATAAAATTTTCTGATGCTTCAAATGATTCATCTGCCCATTTATTTGATCCATCACCCCTTTGGAATTCCTCATGTGCATTTATAATATCATTAATATAGGACCATCTGTTTTCTGAAGAAGTAGTTGATGAATTAAAAGTATAAGAAGGTTTAAATGGACCTTTACCTGCCATATATTTTCCACCTTGTCCACATAATACTGCTGTTTTAACTGCTGCCTTAGCTGCTAGTTCAGGAATCTTTCCAGTATTAATTTGAAGCATTGGAGCATTTAAAACAGCTTTATCAAAGTATTCTGGATGCTGTTCAAGAAAACCTGCTCCAATACAGCCTCCCATTGAATGAGCATATAAATATAAATCCTTATTTTCACTATTTGGAATCACCACTTCATCCATAAAAGTTTTAAAATCTGTAATATAATCATCGAATTTTTCCACATGAATCTGTGTCTTATCAGCTACTCCAAGACTTCCTGATCTTCCGTGTCCCCTATGCTCTATGCCAAAAACATTGTATCCATTATTTAAAAAATAATAAATTATTTCATGATATTTTTCTAAAGATTCAGTATATCCATGTGATATAACTATATTTCCTTTTGAATTATCAGCATTATACATTTCACAATATAATCTGACATTATCTACTCCAGTAATATATTGGCTTTTTAATCGGCTTTCAATATAAGGCATTACACGATTGTCCATTTCTTGTTTATAATTTTGTTCAGACACATAATAACTGTTAAACTGCTCTTCATCACTATAATATTCCAGGCTTCTGTTTTCTAATTGTGCTGTACATTCAATACTTACCTGACTGCCTGAAGTCATATATTCTATGGCATCAGCTTTTATGTATGTTCCTTCTATAACTGCTGCAATTGCAAACATCATACATAATTTTTTAATAAGATTTGATTTCATTTCAAAGTTTCCTCCCATTAATATGTTAAAACTTTATATTTCCACATCCAGCATTATTTCCATAAACCTCTTAATATAACGCGAAACACTTCAATATATTCCTTATTATACCATAAAATTACAATAATGATAATTTTATATATATTTAAATTATTTTTACAGTTTTTTCTTGCTTCTTGTATCAAGTTCAACTTCTGATTCAATAAAACTATATCTTCTTCTATATTTTCCCATTATAAAATTAAAAAGCATGTAGCTACTTTAAACCGTTTGAAATATTTCAAACGGTTTAAAGTATTACATACTTTTTAATTAAATTCATTATATTAAATTATATTTAGATATATATCCATAAATCTTTTATATTTGAAATCTTCCTCTATTGCTATTAATTATTATAAAACTCAAAAACCTGCTTCAGATATGTTTTTTGTATTTCATCTCTTTCCAAATATATTTCATGTCTTGCATCATCAATTCTTACAAGTTCACAATTCTCAGCATATTCTGCAAATTTATTCTGCCCGCCATCTTTTACATAAGTATCATTATCAGCTTGGAAGAGCATTACTGGAATTGTTACTTTTGAGGCATTTTCCTTATTGGTAAACCTCTTTGTAGCTTTAAATGATTCATTTAACCATTGATAAGATGCTTCACCTCTCTGGAATTCTTCATTTTCATTAACAATATCATTTATATAATTCCATCTGTTTTCTGAACTTGTTCCTGATGGAACAAAATCATAAACTGGTGAATATGGCTTCTTCCCTATAACATATTTTCCACCTTGTCCAAATGCAACTGCAGATTTAACTATTATTTTAGCTAAAAAATCTGGAACATTTCCTGTGTGAACTTCTAACATTGGTGCATTCAGAACTGCTTTTTGAAAATACTCTGGATACTCTTCAAGAAAACCTGTTGCAATGCATCCCCCCATTGAATGAGCATATAAATATAAATCCTTGTCTTCACTATTTGGAACTACTACTTTATCCATAAAATTCTTAAAATCTGTAATATAATCTTCAAAGGATTCTACGTAAATTTGTGTTTTATCTGCCACTCCAAGGCTTCCTGATCTTCCATGACTTCTATGTTCTATTCCAAAAACATTGTATCCATTGTTTAAAAAATAGTAAATCATTTCATGATATTTTTCTAAAGATTCAGTATATCCATGTGATATTACTATATTTCCTCTTGAATTATCAGCTTTATATTTCTCATAATATAATTCTGCATTATCAGCCCCATCAATATATCCGCTTTCTAATCTACTTTCAATATATGGCATTACAATATTGTCCATATTTTCTTTATAATTATCTTCAGATATATAATAATTTTCACTGCCAGCCGCTTCAAATCCATCTGATTCTGCTCTTTCTGAAATATCTGCATCACTTTTACTTATAGCTTCCTGAACATTTACTCCTGATGCTTTGATACCTGCAGTTCCATTGCTTAATATCATTGAAGCTGCAATAAAAGCACATAATCCTTTAAAAATTTTTAACTTCATAATAAAATTCCTCACCATCATCAAAATTCGGAATTGTAATCAGAACAATTCCGATATTTATTTATCTTTTGTAAAATTATAGTTAATCCTTAACTTTAGCCTTCCAATAAAGAAATTGACCATTTACCACATGCAGTACATTTATGCACTGTTATTACAAATAAATCAAAGTTTTTGCCTTCTGCTTCAATTCCCATTGAATCACGTTCTTCTTTTGTAATAAACTCATCGTTTTCATCAATATATCCTATGATTTCAACCAATAAATTTTTCTTAGTATCATCACAGCATCCATTGTCTCCAGCGACTTCTATTAATTCATATGAAAGATCCGGGCTAAGTTCCTGTATTATAGGAATTATATCCTCAAACTCTTTAATATCATCTAAAAAATCTTCTTCATAAAATACTAAATCTTTAACTTGAAATAACTTTTTCATATGCTTCTCCAATCATTTTTTTCTATAGTATACTATAACTCTGATTTTAATAAAAGACTG
>JBJEJM010000012.1:6730-8134 GCA_051878075.1 Clostridium sp.
AAAAAGACTTTCGCATAACAACATACGAAAGCCTTTTAAGTATATTTCATAAATTTCAAATAGAATCTAAGTTTAATTCTTTTTTCTGAAATTAATTACTGCTTTAAATAAATCTCCATCAAGTTCCACTTTAAATGTTCCGCCCTGTGCTTCAACAAAGCTCTTTACTATTGCAAGCCCAAGTCCTGACCCCTCAGTATTTCTTGATTTATCACCTCTTTGAAATCTCTCCATGATTTCCTCAGCTTTATAATCTATTTCAACTGCTGACATATTTTTAATTTCTATTTCAACAGTATCAGTATTTTCATTTACATTAACATAAACTCTTGATTTTGGCATTGAATATTTTGCAACATTGTTTAATAGATTTTCAAAAACCCTGAAGGTCTTCTGACTGTCAAGTTTTAATATTACTTTGTTATCTGGAAAGTTGTTCTTAACTATTACTTCTGCATTATCAAGTTTATCAGAAAGTTCAAATTCTACTTGTTTTATAAGTTCAACTATATCTACGTTCACAATATTTAATTTGATATTGCCGCTTGTAGCCTTGCTTACTTCAAATAAGTCTTCTATAAGGTATTTTAATCTCTGTGACTTTTTATCTATTGTGTCAATATAAGATTTTCTTTCTTCTTCTGTAATGTCATCCTTCTTAAGAAGATCAACATAAGTAATTATTGATGTTAAGGGAGTCTTTAAGTCATGTGATACATTAGAAATCAATTCTGTTTTCATTTTCTGACTCTTGACCTCTTCATCAACTGCTCTTTTAAATCCTGACTGAATCTTCTTTAATTCATCTTTAAATGGATTGAACAATCCTAAGTCTTCATTTATTTCAAAGTCAAGATTTCCATGTGCAATCTTATTTGTAGCCTTTAATAATGCACTATAGTTTTCTCTTACTTTATCATAGTACTTTCTTATAAGAATAAAAAGAATTATATTATAAACTATAGCTGCAAATATTCCAAAGACCCATATTACACTTATAGCTGAAATGACCAAAAAGTTGATTATGAGAACTTTAATAATAACTCGATTTGATTTATCACTTAAATCTATATGACTTAGATAATCCAAACCATCTTCTACTTTTCGTAATGCAAATCTGACAATTCTTACAAAAAGAACTCTTTCTTTAAGATATTTCTTAAATCCATATTCAGACGTCTGTTTTAAATATGTCATTCCACTTAATATAAAGTAAATTGTAATAATCCATAAGGAAAGGTTAGCGAAATATATTACTGTATTATCAAATGAACTGCTTATTCTTAAATACTTCAGTAAATCCTTTGCTTTATCATTTAATGTTACTGTCACTAAACTATAATCTATACCAATTATAATAGCAGAAAACATTCCATAAAAAATGCATCCTATTTCAAATGGCAT
>JBJEJM010000013.1:0-8038 GCA_051878075.1 Clostridium sp.
TCTTCATAGCCAATATAACAATCCTGAACTTCTTCTCCCATGTCGGTAAGTTTTCTGATTAAAAAATTCTTCTTTTCTTCTGAATTCCATGAACTATTATTTACTTCAAGTTCTCTTTTAATATCTTCTAACTGGACCTCCTTATTTACAAGCCAGCTGTTTATTTCAGAAGAATACTTCTCACTAGTAATTTTCAGTGCTTCTTCTGCCCTCTTCATAATCAGCTTATTTGATATTTTATAACTGATTAATGATATTACAATTAAAACTAAGCTTATTATAATTGTAGAAAAGAAAATCAATTTACCCTTTATGCTTCTAATCCTCATAACCTCATCTATTATGTTTAAAAATACATAATAAGATTTTTTCACATCCTTCCTAATTTATTTGAGTAACATCTTTTTACATTTTATGAGTTTTTTATTTACTCTCCTTCATGATTATACTATAATAGTACAAAAATACCAATAAAAAGGTATATTTATATATACTAGAATTTTAATTATTCATTTCCAAAATAATAAGTCTACATAAATAAATAATCTATAATATTATTCCAAAATATGTATGAATATTATTGAGAATAATCCCAATTTACTTTATATGATATAATATGCTTATCAGGAAATTTATTTAAGGAAGGTATATTACAATGGCATATTTAAGTGATTATCACATGCACTCAAAGCATTCATTTGATGCAGTGCAAACAATCGAACAAGCAGCTTTAAAAGCAATTTCAATGAATATAAATGAAATATGCTTTACAGAGCATGTAAGTTTTGATCCCCAGGATAAAAGCTATAACACTTTTGATTTCAAAAACTATAAAGATGAAATTGACAAATTATCTTTTAAATATAAAGGAAAATTAAAAATTAAGACAGGTATAGAAGCTGGTGAACCTCATCTTTATAAGAATGAATTTAAGGAATATTTTAATATAAATCCACTAGATTTTATAATTGGTTCTGTACATAATCTAAATAAAAAAGGTTTAAACACAAATCTTAGAGAAAATGGTATCAATTTTACATATGAAAGATATTTTAATGATGTTTTAAAACTTGCAGATGAAGGTGATTTCGATGTATTAGGACATCTTGACCTTGTTCAAAGATATGCATTCAAACTTGATGGCATATATGATTTCAACAAATATAAGGATATTATTCATGAAATCTTAAAAACATTAATTGAAAAGGGTAAAGGTATTGAAGTAAACACATCAGGTTTAAGTCAGAATCTTCTTTTCCCCAAACTTGAAATTCTTCAAATGTATAAAGATCTTAATGGTGAAATTATAACGGTAGGTTCTGATGCTCATAATTATGACAGAGTTGGTGAAAATATAGAAAGCACTTATAACCTCTTAAAAGATATTGGTTTTAAATATGTATTTACTTTTGAAAATAGAAAACCCTCTGGGATCATACTATAAAATTTTAAATATTAAAAGCAGTTCAATAAACTTTCGAACTGCTTTTTAAATTAATAATATTTAATTTCACATACCTGTTTTTTAATTATTGAATATTATTTTTCCTATTGAGCTAATACTAATTCTTTTATATTATGATTTTCAAATGCTACTTTTTCCTGAACATGCTGATATATTTTATCAGTAACATTCCACCTATCAGGACAATTAAGTACTACTATTATTATATCTTTACCATTTTTGTTTACTGATGATACTAAACATTTACCTGCCTGACCTGTATAGCCAGTTTTAACTCCGTTTGCTCCAGGTATTTTCCATAAAATTTTATTTATATTATTATAATCTCTAGTAAAATTATACTTATCTTTTGAAATTGATTTACTTCCTACAACTTCACGAAATAAGTCATAATCCATACCTTTACATGTCAATATAGCTAAGTCATATGCTGAAGAATAATGTCCACTGCTATCTAAACCATGAGGAGATTCAAAATGTGAATCCAGAATTCCTATGCCTCTTGCATAATGATTCATTATTTCTGCAAATCCTTCAACACTTCCTCCAATATGTTCTGCTATGGCTATTGCTGCATCGTTTCCTGACTTAAACATTAATCCAAATATTAATTCTTTTAATGTAATCACTTCATTTTCTTTATACCCTACTTTTGATCCTCTTATGCTTGCAGCTTTTTTGCTTATAGTTACAGGTGCACTTAAATCATCTTGTTCTATTGCAATAAGGGAAGTAAGAATCTTTGTTGTACTAGCCATTGGTACTATTTCATAAGCATTTTGTTCATACAACACTTCATGTGTTTCCTTATCAAGAGCTATTGCACATCTTGCATTAACTCTGAAATTCTTATCTTCAGTTTTTTCGCTGCATTCGTTATATACTTCAGTGCATTTATTATATCCATAAACATTTAAGCTAAAGGTATCTGTTATTAATAAACTTATCAGCATAACTGTTATCATCCTAATACCATTCTTCATAGCTATCACCTCTGCATTTACTTTTTAGCACTATTATTTTTAATGAATTTTTCAAATAAAATTTCTACTTAATTTTATTATCTCAATTTATTCTTTTTTTAATCCTAATTTTTATTGAAATAATATGTTTATTTTTTCACAAGTTGGTGATACTTATATAATGAGCTAAATTTGGAGGATGTTTATGAAGATTTTATTTACTCTTTTTATTATATTTATTTTTCCTATTCCACTTAAATTTTATATATTGTATGATGATGATAATTACTATATTAAGTTATATAGCTTTACACTCCTTAATAATGAATTATTGAGAAAGAAAAAAGAGAATATGATAACTAAAAAAAATACTCCTCCAAATAAAAATATATCAAAGAAAAAACATAAGTTTAAAAATGAGAAACCATTAAATATGAAAGAACTATTAAATTTTTCTACTTTAAAAAGTTTTTTACATAAATTTCGTAACCTAAAATTAAAGCCTTTTTTAATTTTTAATTGCGAAATTTCTTATAGCTTTGCTGATGCTGCAAAAACTGCAATTGCTTATGGTTCTTTATGTGCTCTTCCTTCTATAATTTACTTTTTTATGAGTATTGTTTTTAATGTAAAAAAATATAATCTCAATATATTGCCTGTATTTAAAGATAACTTTCTTTTCAAAATTAAAGGAAAGAGTATAATTTTTATATCCTTGGCAAATATTATATATATAATTTTTATTTTCTTAATATTCATGTATTCTGAAATACATAAAAATAAGAAAGTAAAAAATATTCAGGTAAAAGATTAATAAGAAAGAAAGGAGATACTGCTGATAGCAGCAGTGATTCTATTATGTCAAATGAACAGCCAGTTGAAAATTTAATGCGCAGTACTATGGAAAATTTACGCGACATGATTGATGCTAATACAGTAATCGGTGAGCCAATTGAAACCAAGGATGGTTCAATGATAATTCCAGTTTCAAAATTATCATTTGGATTTGTTTCTGCTGGAAGTGAATTTAATTCTAATTCAAATCATTCAGATGAAAGTTCATTTCCATTCGGTGGTGGTTCAGGTTCAGGAGTTTCATTAAAACCAGTCAGCTTTCTTGTAATAAAAGATGATATGATAAGAATGATGTCTATTGAACATGAAACAACATACGATAAAATTGCAGACAACATTCCTCAAGTTCTGGATATGATTAAAAGTTTAATTAAAGATTTAAAAAAGAAAAACGAAATTGATCATAGTGATTTTGATAAAACAGCATCTGCTAAAAAAGACCCAAACTAATTTTAGTTTGGGTTTTCTTATTCTTCATCATTTTCATCATATTCATTAATATTTTCTGCTTCAATACTTGATAATTCATCGTCATCATCATCTCCGCCAAATAAATCAAGCGATGGCAGCTGTTTTAAATCACTTAAATCAAATTGTCTTAAAAATTCATCTGTAGTTCCATACAATATTGGTCTTCCAGGAACCTCAAGTCTTCCAACTTCTTTAATAAGATCTTTTTCAATAAGTCTCTGAAGAGCACTTTCAGACTTTACCCCTCTTATTTCATCAATGTCTATTCTTGTTATTGGCTGTTTATATGCAATTATTGCCAGACTTTCTATTGATGCCTGTGACAATGACTGTCTTTTATTTTTCTTTAATAGTTTTTGTATATATTCAGCATTTTCTCCTTTTGTAACAAGCTGATATTTCCCTTTTATGCTTATAAGTTTTATTCCTCTTGTCTGTACTTTTTCATATGCCTCCATCATTTCCTGGATAATGACTTCAATAGTTTTTGTCTTTTCTTCAAGATGTGTTGAAAGCTCATAAACACTGAGTGGTTCTCCACTAGCAAAAAGAAGTGCTTCTATAGCTGATTTAAGTTCAGCTTTTCTAGAATCATCCATGAAAGGAATCTGTAAGCCTTTAATTTCCTTCAAAATCATCTCTCCTTTCAATTATTATTTTTGTAAAACTGCCACTTTGATAAACTTTTACCATCCTAAGCTTAATCATTTCAAGAAGTGCTAAAAATGTTACTATTGTTTCAAGCTTACATTCACTTGTATCTACCAGCTCTTCAAAATAACTAATCTTTTCATTCTCCATTCGATTAATTATATAGTTTACCTTATCTTCAATTTTATATTTATCTACATAAATTTTCTTTTGAATAATATTGCCTTTATTTTGTTTATTATTATAAATTTCAAGCAGATTATTATAAATATTATATAGCTCTAAAAGATTAAGATTTTTAAGCACATCCTCATGACTGTCCTTGCTTTTTATTTCTTCAATTATTTCTGGTTTTTTTCCATATACTTCTCCAGCACTTATATATCTATCTTTGAAGAAATTAGACACACCTTTAATTTTCTTATATATAATAAGCTTTTCTAAAAGATTCTTTTCAACATCTTCCTCATCTTCGTCTTCCTTTTTTGATTTTGGCAGCAGACGTTTTGACTTAATTTCTATAAGAGTAGCTGCAACTACTATAAATTCGGAAGTTATCTCCAAATCCATTTTTTTCATTTCATTAAGATAATTTAAATACTGATTAGTTATTTCATATATCTTAACATTATATATATTCATTTGATTTTTTCTTATAAGATGCAGTAATAAATCAAAAGGGCCTTCAAAGTCATTAATTTTAATCTTTGGAAGTTCCATCCACTCACCTATGCCTTTCCCTCTAACCAACTATATTTAATATAGTTTTTTCTTTTGAAATACATATATATAATAACAATTAATATTAAACAACACAAGAAAATATCTAAAATCACATAGGATTAATGTGAGAAATGGCTGCATCAAATTGAAGTTTTAAAATTCAATTTGATGCAGCCATTTAATTAATTATTTTTTTTACTTTCCTGCTACTTCTACATTTTTCAATTTTACATATTTAGGCACTACTACTCCCATATCATCTATTGTTTCTTTTGAAAATACCATATCATTTTGTACATCTTTAACATTTACAGTAATCGAACCACCAGTAAGAGGTGTCACATTATCACCTTTTTTAAGAAGTGCAAGTCTTATTTCACCAAAACAGTCTCCTGTAACTTCATCCATCTGAAAATCTGAGAATCTTATAATCTTCAAATCCCCATCTTCAAACATTTCGTCTCCAGATATATTTCCTCCATGTATTACAGCTCCATCAAAATCACCAATAATATCAATTCCTAAATATTCAGCATAATTATAAGGACCATATATTGTCTTTAATACTCCATTTTCTATTAATTTTGTATCCTTAAGAACTATTCCTTCATTACTAAATGGTACACTTGATTTTAACTCTATATTCACCTTATCACCTTTTATATTGCTGCCTTGAATATTATCATCTTTTTTAAATTTGGAATAGCCTTGATAAATCATATCACTTTTAGCATTTAACAGATAGTATTTAAAAAATTCATGTACACTTGATTCACTTAAAATCACATTATATTTTCCAGTTGAAGGTGCTTCTGTACTCTTATCCCTATATCCTGCATTAATAACTGCTTCCTTACCCATTAAAGCAATTTCTTCTTCTTTTAAGTCATCATGAGAAAATGTATTAAAAATTTCAACATCAGAGTTTTCAACCCATTGAGATACAAATTCACTATATATATTATATTTTTCATAAGATGCATCAGCATTATTTGAAGTAACTATTCTCTTGTTAATTTTTGAAACAAAAATTTCACTTGAATTAATGCCTCCTTTTTCAAAATTATCATATTTATAAAGTGCTTCTTTGACTTTATAAGCTGTTTCTTCTAATGTCATCTTTGAAATACTGTTATCGGCATATACTTTTTTCCCATTATATCCTTGTGGAAGATTACTGGTTTTGTTCTTAACATATCCTGCTGCATAATATGCATCAGTTAAAACTTCTTTTATCTCATATTCATCCATTGAAGGATATATTTCTACTGTTGAGTTTCCTTTTGTTCCATTTCCATTATCTTTAAATACTGTAACCTTATACTTAGTTACATGTTTTTTTCTATTCATATCTATATCTTTTTTTATTAAATATAGCTCGACAGATTGTTTTTCAATTTCATTTATTATATATTCATCTATACCGTTCTCTTTTAATACTTTTAAAATAAGTTCAATCATATCCGACTCTCCTCTCAACATCCTAACCTAATCTCACTCTGCATTTAATATAAGGTCCGCCACAGGATACTTTTACAAATTCCTTATATCCTTTTCCACAATACCCTGAGCCAAATGATTCAAAATCATCTGAAATCATAGATATAGATTTTAAAAGATCTGGAACATATCCTGTCATTATTACTGGAGAAAATATCCTGCCTGTAAGTTTTCCATTTTTTATTTCTCTTCCTATGCTTGCTATACATTGTATACCCCAGTTTTTAGGATCTTCCATTCCACTTTGTGAATCATCTATTAAAAATCCGTAATCAATTGAAGCAATCATATCTTCAAGCTTTGAATCTCCTTTTTCAATGAAGGTATTTGTCATTCTTGTATATGCTTTGCTTTCAAAGCTTTCTCTTCGTCCATTACCGGTAAAGTCATTATCTAGGCATAATGCTGTAAGTTCATCATTTATTCCACTTTTTAAAATACCATTTTTAATTATTGTAGTATCTTTTCCTATTACACCTTCATCATCAAAAAGATAAGTTCCACACTGAATATCAGCACATGCACCATCTCTCATTGTAACTATTGGTGATGCAACTGATTTTCCTATATAATCTTTTGATTTTGCTCTATCTTTCACAAACATGTCCATTTCTACACCATGACCAAAAGCTTCATGTGCAATCAATCCAGTAATATCGGGAGCACATATAACGTCATATTCTCCTGGAACTATTTTTTGAGAACTCAATAATGCAATAGTCTTTTCTATAAGTTCATCACATGTTTCAATTGTCATTTCATCTAAAAGCTCTGCACCTTTCATTCCTGAAAAAGTCTTAAACAATATCTTGTTTCCTTCTTCATTTGCAGCTACACATATGAAATATCCCTCACTCCACATAAAGTTCTGTTCAAGCTCTTTATTTTCAGAAATAAATAATTTTCTTACATTTAAATAATTATATCTTGTTTTAAAATCCACAACTTCTTTTTTTCCACTGTTTAAAGCATAATCCTTTATTTCTGTTAATTTATTAATTATTTCTTTATCTCCATATTTTAAAGGGTCCTTTTTTACCTCAAAATATTTCTCACACTGCATTTTTTCTTCATTCAATATTTTATATTCTCTTACTTTTGAACTATTATTCTGCTGTCTGCTGCATATCTTTATTTCATCAATAATTTCATTTATTCTTTCCATACTTATATCATTAAAAGCATATTCAGAATAATTTTTTCCATTATAAACTCTTGCTACAAATCCTCTTTCTGAAAATGGATTATTGCTTACAGCTGTTGCTGTTTTTGAAACAGTATATCCTTTTCCTTTACAGTCTGTTGCTAAGATTGATGCATATTTAAATTCTTTCAATAATTCTTTTAGTAATTCTTTTAATACCGGCTTAACTTTATTTAAATATTTACTTTCTTCAAGCTTCATAAATTT
>JBJEJM010000014.1:0-8035 GCA_051878075.1 Clostridium sp.
CTGTCATATCCATTATATCCCCATTGCTGAATATTAGTTCCATCAGCTGATGATCCATTAGCAACATCAAGATATAATCCACTTGAAGCATTTTTGATATAATAAGTTCCATCTAATCCTGAAACTGAATTTACATTGTTACTATTGCTCATTGTATCATTAGAAGTCTTAGATCCCCATATTGACTCATTATTTGAACCAATTAATGAGAATGTCATAGTTTCAGTATGAGAAGAAGATTCATCATATTGCTTGAAGAATACTCCCTTATAAGTAACACCATTAATATTCATTGTACAATAATATGTTCCTGATTTTGCAGTCCATGTTCCAGTGTAATCTCCTGATATAGTTCCATCATTGTTTAATGAAACCTTTGATGTGTTAAGCATACCTATATATCCTGTTGTTGCATCAAGTCCATGATTTACAAAATCATAAGTACCTACAATCTCATTTTTTGAATATCCATTTTGAGAAATTTCACTTCCAAGATACTCATAAACTGCTGTTACAGGCCATTTATCTTCATTTAAGAACTGTTGATGAACTCTTACCTGATGATATTCATTTCCTGTGTTGAATCTTGTGTGATAAATAAGATATCTCTTACCATCATTATCGATAAGCGCTGAATTATGTCCTCCTGATTTGTAGCCATTAGAACTTAAATCATTAGCTGGAGCTGACTTTAATGAAGAAAATGCGTAGTTTCCAAATAATTTTATTCCTTTAGAACCTTTGTCTACATTTGCACTTGTACAAATTGCAGTATTTCCAGCAGCATCAGTATAAGGACCTGTTATATTCTTTGATCTGAACATACGAATATGATAACCGCTGAAGTTATCTGTAGCATCTAAACCACAATATGATTCATATAGATAGTAATATCCAGATTCCTGATCCCATACAATGTAAGAACCTTCACCACTTGTACCATAACCACCAGAAATCTTAGTTCCTAAATACTGATCTGATTTATTAGTTTTTGTTGAATAAGTATATGAATAATCTCTAAGTCCAGTATTCTTATCCAGCTTAAGCATGTATAATCCACCAAACCATGAACCATATGACATCCATAAGTCTCCATTTTTATCATATAAGACACATGGATCAATAGCATTTGTTCCATAAGATGAATTCCATTTACCCTTTGAAAGATATCTGCTGGCTACAGAACTTGTTCCCATAACTCTAGGATAATCTGTTTCATTAGCCTGTGATGAATTAACAAATCCTGAATAAACTACTGTACCAGCATATGTATATGGTCCTTCAATATTATCAGCTGTTGCAAGAGCAATTGAAGAATAGAAATTATCACCATTTACACTCATGTACATGCACCATTTATTCATTTGAGGATTGTATATTACATCAGGCGCCCAGAGATTAGTGCTTATATTATAGGAACTGCTTCCATGAGCTGACCATCTTCCACATTGAGCAAAAATAGATGCATAATCATTATTAATATTTGTTGTAAATGGCTGCCATGAAGCTAAATCTGATGAAACAGCATTAGATAAATGCGATCCAAAAAGATAATATCTTCCATTAGCTTTTACTATAGATGGATCATGTACAGATACTCTTGAAGTATATTTAACATAAGCGTTAGCTGCAACAGATACTGTTCCAATAATATTCATTGTTAATAGCATTAAAAGTGTTAGAAAAAATGATCCGGTTTTTTTTAATAAATTTTTCATAATTAAACGATACTTTAATATCGTTTTCACCTCCCTCTTCAAATATTTTACACATTAAGTATATTACACCAAATAGTATAAGTAAATACTTTTCACTACATAAAATTATATAAATCCCTATATCTTTTTACAAAATTGATTAATTATAAATTTAATTACAATATTCATACTTATTTTCAAAATTTTTTATAAAATTTCGACTTTTTTATTTGCTTTTTTTTACTTTTAAGGTATAATATAGATGATAATATATTATTTAAACTAAATAAGATTTTGTAATACTGAATGAAAAGATGTACATCTCCTTCCCTCATAATTGTTATAAATATACTTTTATGAGAAAAATTAAACTTATTTGCAATATCTTAGTAATTAAATTCATGTACAAGATAGGGGGAAATAATCATGAATTATAGAGTAAAAAGTTTTATAACTAATCCTATAAAGACAATTGCTATGGTACTTGTTTTTATGCTTGCTATGACTTTTACAACATTAACTCAATCACCTGCTAAAGCTGCTACAAAAGGCTTTAGAGTTTCTGGAACAAAATTACTTGATGCTAATGGTAATGAATTTCTTATCAGAGGTATTAACCATGCACACAACTGGTATCAATCAACAGATTCAACAGCTATACCAGCTATCGCAAGAACTGGTGCTAATACTATAAGACTTGTATTATCTGATGGTGAACAGTATTCAAAAGATAGTCTAAGCACTTTAAAAAACTTGATTTCAATGTGTGAACAAAATAAATTAGTAGCTATAGTAGAAGTTCACGATGCAACTGGAAGCAACGATGTTAACAGCTTAGTAAACGCAGCTAACTATTGGATAGAAATGAAATCTGCATTACAAGGACATGAAAGCACTGTTATATTAAATATAGCTAATGAATGGTGTGGAGAATGGAATTCAGATACATGGGCTGATGGTTATAAAAAAGTTATTCCTATGATAAGAAATGCTGGAATCAAAAACACTATCTTAGTTGACTGTGCTGGATGGGGACAATATCCAAAATCAGTTGCTGACAGAGGTAGAGACGTATTTAATTCAGATAGTGAAAGAAATACAATGTTCTCTCTTCACCTTTATGAATACGGTGGTGGAACTGCTGATCAAGTAAAATCTAACATATCAGGTGTTACTAATCAAGGTTTAGCAGTAATCGTAGGTGAATTCGGATACAAACACACTAATGGTGATGTTGATGAAAATACAATTGTAAACTACTGTAAGAGCAATAAAATAGGATATCTTCCATGGTCATGGTATGGAAATGGCGGTGGAGTTGAATTCCTTGATTTAGTTAAAGATGTTAATGGTTCATCATATACTGAATGGGGAAATATCTTCTTCAATAATTTAAGAGGATTAAGTGATTCTAAGAGATGCAGCGTCTTCAATGGAAGCAGCAGCAACGGTGGAAACAATGGTGGCAGCAGCAATAGTGGTTTAGTTAATGGCGCAACTTATTACTTAAAGAATGCTCAAAGCGGTTTATATTTAGATGTTGAAAATGGCCGTGATCAAGATGGTACTAATATCAGACAATGGTACGGAAATAGATGTGACGCTCAAAAATTCAAATTAGTTTCTGTTGGTAATGGTTATTACAAACTTGTATCACAAACTGGATCTAGAAACAAAGTTTTAGATGTTTGTGGAAGAAGCTCTAACAATGGTGCTAATATTGAATTATATTCAGATAACAATGGATGGAATCAACAATTCAAGATTCAATCAGTTGGAAATGGTAAATATGTATTATATACTAGAATCTCAAATAGTTCTTCAGTTGTTGAAGTAACAGCAAGATCTAATGACAACGGAGCAAACGTTGAACAATGGCAGTACAATGGCGGCTACCATCAACAATGGTATTTTGAAAGAGCATAGTATAATTTTACATAATAATATCTTCTAAGTTATATAATATCTAGATAAAATTAACCTGGGAAATTTATAATTTTATTTTCCCAGGTTTTATTATACTCTTATATAAATTAATCCTTATACCTTCATCTATTTTTCTAACTAAATTATTTTTAGAAACTAGAACATCAATACTATTAAATTTAATTTAAACTCTATTCTTCTATCTATTTATTTTATTTAAATCTGATAATATTTTCTCAGCATCTCCTGAATCTTTAATATGACATTCATTGATATTTTTTATTGCACTTATCACTTGTCCGATTGCTTTATTCATATCTTCTAAAGTATAGTTAATATCAGCTACGGCTTCTGTACTCATTTGTGATAATTTACTCATTTCATTGGCAACTATAGCAAAGCCTTTTCCACTTTCACCTGCTCTTGCTGCTTCAATAGATGCATTAAGTGCCAGCATTTTAGTACGAGATGTATTGCTCTTTATAGAATCAACTACAGTATATACACCTTTAACACTCTCTTCTAATTTTTGAGCAGATTTATTTATCTCTTCAAAATGATTTTTAGAATTTGCTGTACTTTCTAATATTTCATGTATACAGTCTTTATATTCTTCCATTACATCTTTCATTTTTTCTGTTTTATATTGAAGTTCAGTATATTTTTCTATAGAGTAAACACATGTAATACATCCAACAACTTCTCTGTTGTCAAATATAGGAACTATATTTCCTTCAATTGCTACTCCATATACTTCTTTAGGAACTGTGTTGTGAATAACTTTTCCTGTTTCCATTGCTTTAAATAATTTATCATTTTTATCTTCAATTGTGTGCCCTATTTCTAAATTCAAGCCAAAACTTTTAGGCTTTTGAAAATATAATACTGTACCTTCTCTGTCCCATATACCAATAGCTAAATCTTCATCAACCATACTTGCCATTAATGGAATTAATTCTTTTATTTGTTCTAACTTTTCTTGTCTCATAATATCCCCGTCCTCATATATTTTTCTTCAGTTCATTAATTATTTTCGTATTTTTATAATAAAACTTAATATTAAATTATAAAGTTATTTAAAAAATACGTCGATATATGTAGAGTTAGATATTATTCAAAATTGGAGGTTAAATATATGAATCAAGCCATATGTAAAACAGAATACACTAACCGATTAGTGCTGGGATTTTTCTCTATGGTAAATTTATTTACTATATTTATGTTAACAAAAAATTTATTAAATGGTGATATAAATAATACCATATTTATTCTATCTATTTTATTTATAATTGTTACTATGGGTGTAAATATCTTTGTATATCTAAAAAATAAAGACAGCTTACTCTTCAAACGTGTTTCTGTTTATGGATACGGATTAGTATATGCTACTATACTTTTTACTTTACAAAATGATTATTTTTTTATACTTCTTTTTCCTATGGCAGCTCTTTATATATTATATTATGATTTCAAGTTCATGTTACGTGTATCCATGGGAGTTATAATTATTAACACTATTGATATAATTTCAATTACTTTAATAAAAAAACAACTGCCATCTGGTCTGCCTCTAGATTACAGTTTCATAACTATAAGAGCAGCCTCTACTTTAATATATTTTTTAGCAATATGTGGAATAGTATACATGACTGCTAAATTTACAAACGCAAATTCAAAACAGATTAATGATGAACGAGATAAAGCAAATTTATTATTAAAAGAAGTTTTATCAGTAGCTTCAATAGTAAAAGAAAACTCTGTTCAGGCAAGTAACATAATATCTGAATTAAACATATGCAGCAACACTATTTCTTATGCATTAAAAGATATATCAGAAAGAAACAATATAAATGCAGAAAGCGTTATAAACCAAACATCAATGACAAATAACATACATAATTTAATAGATGATACGAAATTAAAAACAAATGAAATAATACAAAATTCTGATGAATCAATTAATGCTATTAACGAAGGAAAATCCTCAATTGACAATGTTTTAATAAAAGCAGATTCAATTGATCATTCTAATGAAGTTGTTATTAAATCTATGAATATATTATTGCAAAATGCTTCTGATGTAGGAAATATAACAAAGGAAATATTCAGCATATCAGAGCAAACAAACTTGCTGGCATTAAATGCATCAATTGAAAGTGCTAGAGCTGGCGAGGCTGGAAAAGGTTTTGCAGTAGTAGCTGATCAAATTCGTGTTTTAGCTGATCAGACAAGAACATTAACAGAAAACATATCAAAAATAGTAAATGTACTTAATGAAAATGCTAAACATGCTCAAAATGCCATATATGAAGTTACAAATGCTAATTCTGAAGAAAAAGATCTTATCAATATAGCTAAAGATAACTTTATAACAATAGAGACAAAGATGACTTATTTAAATAATAATATCTATAGTATTTCAAAACAAATTAAAGATATCTATGAATCTAATAATACCATTGTTAAAAGTGTTTCTAAAATATCATCAGTTACTGAAGAAGTTGCATCAAACACAAGAGAAGCATCTAATCTTGCTGAAGAAAATAAAAAGAAATCTGAACATGCAAAAATGTTAATTGAAAAACTATTAACAACAGCTTCTGAACTAGAACAATATACAATAAATGAAAATTAAATTTTATATACTTTATTCTAAATAAAACCACCCATAAAAAACGGGTGGTTTTTTCTATATTAATTATATACTATGCTATAATTGTAATTAATAAACACATAATATTTATTTTTCATAAAATACAATTTTTAAACTATAGTTATATCTTATACTTATTATGAAAGGGGTTTTATTAAATGAACATACAAAGAACTATAGATAACTTAAAAAATGAAGGATTTAAAGTATCATATTTTGAAACTTGTGATGAAGCATCAAAACATATATCATCAGAACTAAAAGGAAAAACAATTGGATTTGGAGGCAGCAAGACCATAGAAGAATTAGGATTGTTTGAAAAACTATCTGTAAACAACAAGGTATACTGGCACTGGAAACAGGAACAAAATGAAGCAAGAAAAAATTCTGCTACAGCAGAGGTTTATATTTCTTCTGCTAATGCTATTTCTGAAACAGGTGAAATTATTAATATTGATGGAAGTGGTAACAGAGTTTCTGCACTTATGTATGGTCATGAAAAAGTCTATATAGTTGCTGGTGTCAATAAAATAGCTGAAAACTATGAAAAAGCTTTATGGCGTGCTAGGAACATAGCTGCACCTCTTAATGCAAAAAGACTTGGAATAAACACTCCCTGTGCTGCAAGTAAAGAAATGAAATGTTTTAACTGCAGCAGTCCAGAAAGAATCTGCCGTGGAATTTCCGTACTTATACAAAAAATGGGTGGCATTAAGGAAATGGAAGTAGTTTTAATAAATCAATCTATAGGATATTAATAAAAAAGAGTATTTAGTTTTGCTTTTACACAAAACTATCTACTCTCCCCTATAAAAACAGTTTATTATACTTCTATTAATTTCCAGAATTCATATTCATGAATTTTTCTCTTTCGCCTTGTCCTTTCATACCTCCATTTCCGCCTCTTCCTGGTCCTCCCATTCCGCCAGCGCTTACTCCTTCTTCATTTATACTTGTTACTGAACCTTCAACTGTTCCGCTTCCAATTTCTTTCCCATTCTCATAAGTACTATTTTCGAAAATACCATCCCTGCTGTCACCATTACATGTTCCTCCTGTATAAACTTTAAAAGAAGTTCCAAATGTTATTTCCGGTGAAGATACAACCAATGACCCAAAACT
Source organism: Clostridium sp. (assembly GCA_051878075.1). Taxonomy (GTDB): domain Bacteria; phylum Bacillota; class Clostridia; order Clostridiales; family Clostridiaceae; genus Clostridium. The sequence continues at coordinate 7,399 of JBJEJM010000014.1, forward strand.
TTTTGCTGGAGCAAAAGTCATTAATTCATTTCCATTCTCATCTTCTATTCTTACAACAGTATCTGCATCTAATGTGTTCATTACTATCTTTAGTGAATTCTGAGTTGAAGATTCACTTGGAGCCTGAAGCATTCCACTGCTTCCAGCTGAAATTAATGTTCCTCCACTTATTTCAAATATATTATCATAATCAAGTGCACCATTTCCACTATTTGTTGGCCCATTTACAATAACAAAGCCATCTGTCATATATATTGATCCATTTGCATCAAGTCCATCACCAGCTGCATCAACATAAATGTATCCTCCATTTATATTCAGTGAACATGTTGATGAAGTATTAAAGCTGTTTTCACCTGGTCTTCCATTTACTGATGATCCATCACTTCCTCCACCTGCATTAATACCATCATCAGTAGAGGTTACATATATAGTTCCGCCATTGATATTTATTACCTGACTTTCTACTCCCTCATATGATTTTGATATATTTATGTTCCCATCATTTATATCTAATGATGAATCTGCATGCATTCCATCATCTCCAGAGATTAATTCAAGATTTCCTCCATTTATTACAAGTGTATCATTAGTGTGAATAGAATCGTCACTTGAATCTATTTTAATATTTCCTCCA
>JBJEJM010000015.1:0-7973 GCA_051878075.1 Clostridium sp.
AACAAGAAGACATTAAGCAAGAGGTAATTACTCAAGAAGATATTGAACAAGAAGACATTAAGCAAGAGGTAATTACTCAAGAAGATATTGAACAAGAAGACATTAAGCAAGAGGTAATTACTCAAGAAGATATTGAACAAGAAGATATTAAGCAAGAGGTAGTTACTCAAGTAATAGATAAAAAATCAAATGTTAATAATTTTGATTTAAATGAGTGGGAGAAGAAAGAATATAGTAGTGTCATAATTTTAGATAAATACAAGGGTACAGATACAGATATCGTTATACCAGGAGAAGTTAATGGTAAACAGGTTAAATTGGGGACTATGGCATGTTTTGAAAATATAAAATCTACAATGACTAGTTTAACATTCAAAGAGCATAATGGTAAAAAGGTAGAAACGCCTACTACATTTAAAGATGCATTTAGAGATTATAAAGCACTTGAAAGTATAGATTTAAGCGGATTAGATACATCTCAAGTAAATAATATGTCATATATGTTTAGAGATTGTAGTAATTTAACAAATATAAAATTTGGTGATACATTTAATACCTATAACACAACTACTATGAATAGTATGTTTGAAGGATGTAGTTCTTTAAAGAGTTTAGATTTAAGTAGCTTTAATACAGAACAAGTAACAAATATGTCATATATGTTTAGAGGCTGCGGAAATTTAACAAGTGTAAACTTTGGTGATAAATTCAGCACTTCTAAGGTACTTGATATGAATAGTATGTTTAGAGGATGCAGTTCTTTAACAGGTTTAGATTTAAGCGGTTATAACACAGAACAAGTAAGTAATATGTCATATATGTTTGATGGCTGCAGCTCTTTAACAAGTTTAGATTTAAGCAGCTTTAATACAACAAAAGTAGCTAATATGAGATATGTGTTCAACGGTTGTAACGCTTTGACAAGTTTAGATTTAAGTAATTTTAATACAGAACAAATAGATAATATGGATAATATGTTTAGAGGATGCAGTTCTTTAACAAGTTTGGATTTAAGTAGTTTTAATACATTACAAGTGAATAGTATGATAAATTTATTTGCAGAATGTAGTTCTTTATCAAGTATAAATTTTGGTGATAATTTTAATACATCACAAGTAACTACGATGAATAATATGTTTAAAGATTGTACTTCTTTAAAAGATTTAGATTTAAGTAACTTTGATACATCAAGAGTAATAAATATGTCATTTATGTTTAGTGATAGTGGGATAGAGAGCTTAGATTTAAGCAGTTTTGATGTTTCAAATGTAACAAATATGCAGGGAATGTTCCGTAATACTAAAAATTTAAAAGATATAAACTTCGGTAATAAATTTATTACATCATCAGCAGAAAATATGTCATTTATGTTTTTCAACAGTAACATAGATAATTTAGATTTAAGTAGTTTTGATACATCTCAAGCAACAAATATGAAGGCAATGTTTGCAGGTATGAATAACATTAATGTTTTAGATTTATCTAATTTTAATTTAGATAATGTAACAGAAAAAAACATGCAATATATGTTTGCCAATAATATTAGACTTGATGCAAATGGAACAATTATAGAAGATAATTTATCAGCTGTTGCAAAAGAATTATTAGTTGTTTCTAAAGATGCCAAGTTAATGAACTATGATTATGTTGCAGATTTTTGTTTACCATTAGGTATAAAATTAGATGCAAATGGTGGAGAATTTGCAAATGGGGATAAAGTTTATTCAGCTTTTGAAACAAATGTAATTGAAAGCCTTGATGAGGCTGCTATAAATAAAATAATAAATGATGCTTTAGCAGCAGCACCAAAGCCTATAAGAGATGGATATGAATTTATTTCGTGGGAAACTAATCAAACAATAACAAGAGATAAAACTTCTGCTTTAGATAAGTTGAATGCAGTGTATTATGCTAAATGGTCTAAAAATGCTGAAAGTTCTGGAGGAAGTAGTTCAGACGGAAGTATAACACCACCGGAATCAGGAGATACAAATCAAGGATCAAATAATGTAAACCAAGATTCAGGTAATGCAAATCAAGAATCAAGCAATGGAACAGATTCAGCTGTAAAACAAAATGGAGATAATGAATCACCAAAAACAGGGGATGCTGGAGTGTTAGGATACATAGGATTAGGATTAACATCAGTGTTAGGTTTATTCATAAATAATAGAAAGAAAAATAAATAACTATTAGATATAATAAATAATTTTTTATATTGAAAAAATTAAGGAGTTGTGTTGAAATATCGCAGCTCCTTTAATATATCAAATCATAACTTGGCGAGGATAGCAAATGAAAATAATAAAATTTATAATAAATATGATATTAGTTGGAGTTATATCCATATGTGGATATAAGGTCTTAGATAAAAATGTGAAATATAAAAAAGCTGATGAGGTTTATGAATTTATAAGAAATGAAAAAGAAGATGTAGAACAAGGAGGCTTTCAAATAGAGAATGATGATTATAGAGGCTGGATAAAAATAAATAACACCAATATAGATTATCCTATCCTTCAAGGCAATGATAATATATATTATTTAGATAAGGACATGAATGGTGAATACTTAATATCAGGATCCATATTTATGAATTATGCCAATAATGGATTTGAAGACAAAATTACAGTTTTATTTGGACATAATATGAAGAATGGGACTATGTTTGCTGATTTAAATAAATATAAGCAAAAAGATTTTTTCTATGGAAATAATAATATAGGTATAGAAACAAATAATGGTGATTACTTGGAATATGAAGTTTTTTCTGTATATGTTACAGATGCTAAAGAAAATTATATTAAAACCAACTTTGTAAATGAAAATGAGCAAAAAGAATTTCTAGATAAAATACAGAATAAATCTCTATATCAGTCAGATATAGAGATAGATGAAGATGATAAAATAATAACTTTATCGACTTGCTCTTATGAATTCAATGATGCACGTTTGGTTGTACACGGTAGACTTCTCAATTAATTTAATTATAAATAGGTATTGACATTTCTTGATTATGGATATATATTAAGTATATGGAACTTAGTAACAAAATGAAACAAAGATAAAGGCGTGAGAATAATGCAGGAAGATATAAAGAAATACTTTCAAAGTGAAGAGGAGTTTCTAAAATCCTATGAGCCAGAAGATTATGAGAGGCCTTCAGTAACTGTTGATACACTTGTTTTTACAGTAACTCAGAAGCCAAGTGAGGATATTAGAAAACTTGATAAAAAAGAACTTAAGATTCTTCTTATTAAAAGAAAAAATCATCCATTCTTAGGAAGCTGGGCATTTCCAGGAGGTTTTGTTAAACTTACAGAATCTTTAGATGAAGCAGTAGAAAGAATGATTAAAGAAGAAGCTAATATGAAAAACATTTATTTTGAACAGTTATATACTTATGGAGATGTAAAAAGAGATCCTAGAATGAGAGTTTTATCTGTAGCTTATATGGCTCTTGTTCCCTGTGAAAACTTAAAACCTAAAGCAGGAAGAGATGCATCTGAAGTACAGTGGTTTTCTATTAAAAAGGAAAAGTTAGATAATGAAAAGTGGCTTTTAAAATTAATGAGTGATGATAATAAAACAGAAATAATTTATGAAGTTTTAGAGAGGAATGTTAGAAGAGGAAAGGCATTAGACAAAGAAATTATTGTCAATGAAAAAGCTTTAACACATGAAAAACTTGCTTTTGATCACTATAAAGTTTTAGTAGATGCTGTTTTAAGACTTAAGAATAAAGTTGAATATACACCTATAGCTTTTAACCTGGTAGGAGAGTATTTTACAAGATCAGAAATTCAAAATATCTATGAAATTTTATTAGATAAGACTTTAACCAGGGTTGAGCTTTGGAGAAAGATAAAGGACATGGTTATAGAAACTGATAAAACCAGTAGTGAAAAAGGTCACAGGCCTTCAAAATACTATAGATTCAATGAAAAGTGGATTAACTGCTGATGGGAAAAATCTCATCAGCATCAAAATAGATATTTTTTTAAAACTACTTAGTAACAAAATGAAACTAATTATTAAATATAAGGGAGATGTTTATAATGTTAAATTTCAAATTTATAAAATTTATGCCAAGTGAGTATGTATTTAAATATAAAAATGGGAAAATAGTAAAAGAAGGAACAGGATTATCTTTCATATATTATGTACCTAATACTTCTGCTGTTGTTATTCCAACTTCTAGTGCAGATGTACCATATGTTTTTGATGAAATTACTGAAGATTACCAGACAGTCAGCGTCCAAGGTCAAATTACTTATAAAATAACTGACTATAGAAAAATTGCTGAGAGTCTTGATTATACTTATAATTTAAAAACAAAAACTTATTTTACTGAAGATTATCGTAAAATACCACAAAGACTTATTAATATCACTAAGGTTTTAGCTAAAAAGAGTATTGGCAGAATGCCTTTAAAGGAAGCTATAAGATGCAGTGAGTCTTTAGCAGAAACTATTAAGAAAGCTTTAAGAGAAAGTGAGGAAGTTAACAATCTTGGTATTGATATTATGGGATTTCAAGTATTACAGGTAAGTCCTAATAAGGAAACAGCAAGAGCTTTAGAAGCACAAGCAAGGGAAGAAATTTTAAAGAAAGCTGATGAAGCTATTTATGAAAGAAGAAATGCATCTATTGAACAGGAACGTATAGTTAAGGAAAATGAGCTTAATACTGAAATTGCTATTGAAGAGAAGAGAAAACAAATTCAGGAGTCACAGCTTGAAGCCAAGAGAATGAAGATGGTTAAGGAAAGCAGCATGAAGGATGAGGAACTTGTACTTAAGACTAAACTTGAAGAAAAGAGAAAGATGTTTATTGATTTACAAGTTAAAAATGAAAAAACTCAGGCTGATGCTAAGGCATATAGCTTTGCTGCAATCATGAAAGTGTTTAATGAAGTTGACCCAATGATTATTGAAGCCCTTGCTAATATGGAAATGAATCCAGATAAAGTTATTGCAGGTGCTTTTAAGGATCTAGCCAATAAGGCAGATAAGATAGGACAGCTTAATATTACACCAGATCTTCTACAGAGTTTAGTAAGGGGGAAAATGTAATCATGAGAACTACTGAAAGAAAAATTGTATTGGTAATTAGAAAGACAAGACTTGAAAATTTAGTGCGTAAATATAACACAATTGAGCAGGCTAAATTTGTAATAGAGCATTCAGGTTCTGATTTCTCAGATTATATTTTGGAGGACAGCTTATATAAAAAAGCTGTTTCTTCCTTAGTATCAGAATTAGAACAGATTGGCATTGTACAGGTTTTAGACAGGGACTTTATTTCGAATTTTATTTTTGGAAGAGATGACATTATTGTAACAGCAGGTCAGGATGGCTTAACAGCTAATGTATTAAAATATCTTGATAATCAGCCTGTTATTGGAGTGAATCCAGATCCAGAAAGATTTGATGGGGTGCTTCTTCCTTTTAAAGTTAAAGATGTTTCTAAAGTAGTTATTGATTTAATCAATAATGAGAGAAATTTTAAAGAAGTAACTTTAGCAAAGGTTTCTTTAAATGATGGACAGAGCCTTTTAGGTGTTAATGATATTTTTATAGGACAGAGAACTCATACTTCTGCACAGTATATCTTAAGCCAAAATACCAATGAAGAAAGACAGTCATCAAGCGGCATAATTATTTCAACAGGTCTTGGCTCAACTGGCTGGTTTAAGAGTATTTTAAGAGGGGCTTCAAGGATAGCAGGAAGCTGTGTGAATAAACATATTGAATTAACTCAGATAGATGACTTTAAGTGGAATTCAGATTTTTTATATTATACAGTGCGTGAACCTTATCCTAGTAAATGGACAAAGGCTGATATGGTCTTTGGGAAAGTAGAAAAAAGAACTTCATTAAAGATTAAGTCTTTAATGCCTGAAAATGGAGTAATTTTCAGTGATGGAATTGAAAGTGATTATTTAGAATTTAATGCAGGAAGCTGTGCAGAAGTAACTATTGCAGATCATAAGGGCAGATTGGTTGTTTAAAATGCAGTGGATTTCAAAGTCAATGCTTTACCTCCACCATAAAACCTCCGAAAAATATTATTGGATTTTTCGGAGGTCTTATTGTTAGAAGATTATTAAACAATAAAGAATGCAGCTGCAATTATAAAATAGACAGCTAAAAGCTGAACGCCTTCAAGATAGTTTGATTCTCCATCATTTGAAACATTATTTATGATAACTACAGAGGCAATAAGTGCTATAATTTCAAATTGATTAAAAATTATAGACATTGGAGTAAATAATAAACTTAAAAAAATTAATACAGGAGCTACAAATAATATTATCTGCAGACTTGAGCCAAGTGCAATTTCGAGTCCAACATCCATTTTATCTTTAAGAGCCATTAAGACAGCTGTACTATGTTCTGCAGCATTGCCTATAATAGGTATTAGAATTATGCCCACAAAGAACTCACTCCAGCCAAGTTTATCTGTTATTTCTTCAATTCCATTTACTAAAAATTCACTTTCTATAGCTATTAGTATTGTTGCAATAACTAAAACCAATATTGATTTTTTTAAACTCCATTTAGGGCTATTTTCTTCAGGCTTCTCTTCATCTACTACATAAAGATGCTTATGAGTACTAAATGAAAAATACAAGCTGATGATATAAATTATTATCATTACTACAGCAACAAAAATACTCAACCCTTCATATCTTGTATTTAATAAAGAAGGATCTACAGAATGTGTAAATAAAGCTGGAATACAAAGTCCTATAACTGCAAAAAGCAGCATGCTGGAAGTAACATTAGTGACTTTTTTATTAAATTTCTGGGTTTTATATTTTAGCCCTCCAATAAACATACTAGCGCCAATAACTAAAAGAATATTTCCAATTACTGCACCTGCAATAGACGATTTTACCACTTCAAATAAACCTTTTTTTAATGCAAAGAATGAAATTATTAATTCTGTTGCATTACCAAATGTACCATTTAGAAAACCACCAATCTTAGGTCCAGAGTAAAATGATATTTCTTCTGTTCCTTCTCCCATAAGACCAGCTAAAGGAATAATAGATGCACAGGATAGCAAAAACATAACAGAGTCTGATGCATTCATAAATTTAGCTATAAAGCTTATGGGAACAAATATAAGTAGATATTTTAAAAATTTCATTAATAAACGTACTCCTATTCTTTAATATTTTTATATAATTTCCTGTATAAATATTGTGTGCAGAACTGAAAAATATATGTTATTTTAAATTTCTGTTTTAATGCAGACTGCCTAGCAGAAAATCGATTATATTAGCATCTTTTATATCATTTTTCACTTTGCTTATATTAACATTTTTGTTATAATTAGTCATATGTGGATAAAAATCAATGTGTTATTAAATTTATCATTAAGATAGTGGAAAGAAGATAAAAGGTATACACTAGTTAGTACTGTGAAAATGCCAGTTTTAAAAATAATTAGAAGTGTAATGTTCATTAGGAGACTAAATAGTTTTTTATCAAATGTTACAGCTAATTATACAAGAGGAGAGTATAAGTGAAGAATATAATTTATAAAGAATTTCCAATAGAAACTGAACATCTTTATTTGAATAAAATAGAAACTTATGAATTAATATACATAAGGAATAAGTTAAAGGCATCAGAAGAATATAAAATGACATGCAGACCAATAAAAAAAAGAAATGATTCTGAATTAAAAGACTTTTATGAAAATATATTGAATGGCAGTTCAGTTATTTTTTCTATAAGGCGTAAATTTGATAATGAGTTATTAGGAAAGATATCATTTAGTGATTATAATAAGAGAAATAAGAGCATGGAGATGGGATATTATTTAATTGATGACTTTAGAGGAAATGGATATATGAGAGAAGCTATTTCAAATATACTTGAAATCTTATTTAACAAGATAATGTTAAATAAAGTTTATGCGCAGACTGGAAGTTTTAATGAAAGTTCCATTAAAACACT
>JBJEJM010000016.1:0-1803 GCA_051878075.1 Clostridium sp.
TCAGCATGACCAGATTGATGTATGGCATTATACTACTGAGAAAGTTACAAATAAGAATCCAATGAATAAAACAACAGTTAAAGGAAGTCAATTTGAAGTACCATACCTTAAATATAATGGTGCATGTGCAGGATGTGGAGAAACAGCATATGCAAAACTTGTTACTCAGCTTTATGGTGATAAAATGATGATTGCTAATGCAACAGGATGTTCGTCAATATGGGCAGCAAGTACACCATCATCGGCATATTGTACAGATGCACAAGGAAATGGTCCGGCATGGGCAAATTCATTATTTGAAGATAATGCAGAATTTGGGTTTGGAATGTATTTAGGTGTTAAGACAATAAGAGAAAGAATTGCACATAATGTTGAACTTGCTTTAAGTGAAGATATTGATGATGAAGCTAAGGCAGCACTTAAAGAGTGGCTTGATAATAAAGATGTTCTTGAAGGAAGCAGAGAACGTGCAGATAAAGTTATAAGGATTTTAGAAGAAGACAACAGCGAATTTGCTAAAATAATATTAAAAGATAAGGAATTTTTAGTTAAGAGATCACAATGGATATTTGGAGGAGATGGATGGGCATATGATATTGGATATGGAGGCCTTGATCATGTTCTTGCAAGTAATGAAAATATAAATGTTCTTGTATTTGACACTGAAATATATTCAAATACAGGAGGCCAGAGTTCAAAATCCACTCCAACACCTGCAATAGCTAAATTTGCAGCAAGTGGAAAGAGAACAAGGAAAAAAGACCTTGGCATGATGGCAATGAGTTATGGGTATGTATATGTTGCACAGATTGCAATGGGAGCTGATAAGAATCAGACTCTAAAAGCAATAAGGGAAGCTGAAAGCTACGATGGTCCATCACTAATAATAGCATATGCGCCATGCATAAATCATGGAATAAAACTTGGAATGTATACTTCACAAGAAGAAGAAAAGAAAGCAGTTGAATGTGGATATTGGCATCTATACAGATATAATCCAGAATTAAAGGAAAGCGGAAAGAATCCATTTATTTTAGACAGTAAAGATCCAAAATCTGATTATAAAGAATTCTTAATGGGTGAAATAAGATATGCATCACTTGCTAAAGCATTCCCAGAAGAAGCAGATAAATTATTTGATAAGAGTGCCAAAGATGCAGAAGAAAGGTTAAAAACATATAAAAAGCTTGCTGAAAAAGAATAGTTATCTGAATTAAAGTATAAAATTAAATAATCAATAGGATTGAAAATTATAATTTCAGTCCTATTGAGTTTTTTCTAAGTCAGAGTATGAATTAAACTCTGGCTTTAGTTTTGTAAGTTCAGGTTTTTTATGAATAATATTAGAATTTATTTAGTTTATTATAATATGAAAACATGAATTATAAGAATAATAGAGGGAATAAAGGATTGAATGCACCAAATCCCAAACCACCAAATCCTAGACCGCCAAATCCTAGACCAGGAAATATAGGATCACCATATGATGCTCTACCACATCCGCCGCAGCCAAAGCCAGTACCAAGTCCGCAGCTTCCGAAATTAGCATAATTAGCACCAGCATTAAATCCAGCATTGTATGCAGAATATGCAGTCATCATATTATTATAGTTGTTGTTATTTTTATTATTTTTGCAGCAGCAACAGCATTTTTTACATTTTTTCTTAGAACTCTTTGATTTTTCACTACAATTTTTTTTAGACATTAAAGATACCTCCTGAAAAATTATCATTTGTTATAGTAATAATATATTCCACATAATAAAAAGTGTTACAATCTTATGTGAAATATTGAAGAAGTTA
>JBJEJM010000017.1:0-1801 GCA_051878075.1 Clostridium sp.
TCTTATTATCTTAGAGATTATACCCAGAATCTTTCCTACAGTTATATCATCATTACTGTTTGATAAAACTGCATTGCCTTCATTAAAACTAAAGCTCATATCATCTGCATATCTTGAATAACTGAAATCATATTTTTGTGCAAGACCATTAAGACGCTTATCAAGTTTACTGCATATTATATTTGTAATCATAGGACTTGCTGGCGATCCTTGTGGAAGTATCCTGTCACTTGTCTTTACAAAGACTTTTTCACCTTTAACTTCCATTTCCATACGTTCGCAGTAAGTACATATCATAGCTAATAATGAAGATACATATCCACTGTAACCAAAGCTTTGGAACATTCCCCTTACTCTTTCAAAAGTTATTGTAGGGAAGAAATCTTCAAGATCCATGTTAATTAAAAGTTCAGTCTTTCCATTTGTTTTATGAATCTCTGCTCCAGATACAACTGATTTTCCACTTATAAATCCATGGGCACATTCACTTATTTCTACTTTAGAAAGTATCTCATCTAATATTGTTCTTTGAACACCCTTAAGTATCTTTTTAGGAGCTGCAATATTACGGACTCCCCCTTTTTTCTTTGGAATAGTATATCTTGTATAGTTATCAAATTTAATAACATCCCTATGATATGTTAAAAACCTAAGCTGCTTATACTCAATTTTAAGGAACTGTGCAAGCTCTTTATCATCTTTTATTACTGGCATATTCATAGCTGCTAGTTTTTCTTCATCAGTTTCTTTTAGGAATAATGCTTTAGAGTAACCCTTTCCTATATAAACGATATTTTCACTTTTATACTTTTTCCATTCCTCAGATTTTTTCTGTTTAAGAGCTGCCCTCTGTTTCTTTATTTCTTTACGTCTTTCTATGGACTCTTTCATTATAGTCTGGGATACATCTTTTCTTATCTTTTCATAGTCCCATGTATCATCATATCTGCTTTTAAGCTCCTTAAGCTTATTGTTTAGTTCATCTTTTTCTTTATAAAGCTCATTAATGTCATTTATTACTTTTTCATATTTTTTAAGAAGCTCCTGTCTTTTCGCATACTCTTCTTCAGTTTCATTTAACTGTCTTTCATAAGGCGTAGGAAGGTCTTTTGGCCAGAATCCATATTCCTGCATCTTCATTAATGTAAATTCCTTCTTGCCCATTGTGTTTACTGCATTTCTATAGGTTTGTCTATTATCTATATTATTTCCATAGCTCTCCATCATAACAACTTCTCCATAATATCATTAATTTTATATTCTTTTCCTTTTTCAAGTTCAACTTTCAAAAACTTTCTACATATCAAATATAAAGCGAGAATATGCTCACATGGTTCTGAAATATTTCCAGAGCCTTTCTTAAATTCCTTACAGTCACATTTTACATAAGTTATTGCACCATCTTCATTGATTCTTAGTTCTGTTTTTGTATAATCATATTCACGGTCAAAGTCCGGAGTCCTATAGTATTGCCATTTTCCTTTCTTAGGATTTGGTGTCTTCATTGAATGAGTAAACACATACTCATCTTCATCATTTATCCATATTCTCAAATTATCAAGACCTTCGTCTATATGCTCCTGGACATGTAATTCAGTCTGGGTTGTTTCATACATTTCCTCTGGAAGAGGTTCACTCAATAATCTTCTGAATCTTACTTTATCATTTACAGGATCATAATATCCTTCACCTTTTTTAAGCAGCATTCCTATACCTGCCATACATTCAGATTTAGAACTTTCCTTAAGCTCACTTCTTATTTCATCAATAGACAAGGCTCTCTTTTCTTTTAATAATTCAT
>JBJEJM010000018.1:0-7811 GCA_051878075.1 Clostridium sp.
ATTTGCATATAAAATGAGAATACAAAATAATAAAAATGAATAAGTATATTTTAGAAAGAATAATATTCAGGGGGAATAAAAATGCATATGGCCGATGCATTAGTAACTCCGACGGTTGGCTGTACAATGATTTTGGCAGCAGCTGGAGTTACAGCTTATTCAGTTAATAAAATAAGAAAACAAGAAGATTTTCAAAATAAAATACCATTAATGGGGGTTGTAGGAGCATTTGTGTTTGCAGCTCAAATGGTCAATTTTTCAATACCTGGCACAGGCTCAAGTGGACATATTGCTGGTGGAGTTCTGCTTGCAGCAATTTTAGGCTCAGAAGCTGGATTTTTGTCACTTGTATCAATACTAACAGCTCAATGTCTGTTTTTTGGTGATGGAGGTCTTTTAGCTTTAGGATGCAATATTATAAATATGGGCTTTTTTAGCTGCTTTATAGGATATAAGCTTATTTATAAAAATATAATTGGCGAAAATTATTCTAAGAAAAGAATTATGACAGCATCAATTTTAGGTTCGGTTTTTGCATTACAATGTGGTGCATTTTCAGTTGTATTAGAAACATTAGCATCAGGGGTAACCAAACTGCCATTTACAACATTTGTTACTTTTATGCAGCCTATACATTTAGCTATTGGCATAGTGGAAGGAATAGTAACAGGATTAGTACTTAACTTTTTATATGAAAATAGACCAGATATTTTGGAAAAAGCAGCTATAACAAAAAACTATAAAATGACCAGGAAAAAAGTGATTTCTATTATTTTAGCATCTGCATTAGTTATTGCTGGAGGAATCTCACTTTTAGCATCATCACATCCAGATGGACTTGAATGGTCTATTCTAAAAACTTCTGGAAGTGAAGAATTAAGTGCTGGTGATTACATTCATGAAATGATGATAGATGTACAGAATAAAACTGCATTTTTGTTAGACTATGAATTTAAGGCTGATAATTTATCTTCAAGCGAAGAAATTATAGGAAAGGCAGCATCTGGAGTTATTGGAACCATTATTACAATAGGAATTATAGTTTCAATATCTTATCTTTCTATAAGAAGAAAAAAATCATATGCTGTTAATGATAAGGCAAATGAAATAGAAGATAAATGTAAGGATAAATAGATATGAATGATATTAGTAAAGCTATATATGACATTAGAAAAATAGATGAATTAGGCAATGCACATACTATGATTCACAGAATAGATCCATCGATAAAAATCATAGTTACTATCATTTATGTAATAAAAGTATTGTCTATAAAACAATTTATAATATCAGATATTATATGCATATTATTATATCCCATAATATTATTTAAGATTGGAAAAGTATCAGTAAAATTTATTTTTAAAAAAGTATTATATGTTCTGCCTATTATAATTGGAATTTCAGTAATTAACTTGATTATAGATTTTTCTTATTCAGAGATTTATTTTTCAGTACTACTGATATTTAAATGTATTTTTGCTTTAGTTGGTGCATTATTATTGATAGCAACTACAGGAATTAACAATTTGGCATTTGGACTTAAGAAACTTAAAATACCTGACATTTTAATAATGCAGATATTAATGCTTCATAGATATATAATTTTGATGATGGAGGAGTGTTATAGAGTGAGATCTGCTTATGAATTGAGGACCCTTGGAGAAAAATCTATGACTATGAAAGATTATGGGCAGATAATAGGACAAATGCTTTTAAAAACTATAAATAAGTCAGAAAAAGTATATGAAGCAATGAAACTTAAAGGATTTGAGGGTGATTTATATATTAATAGTGATAAAAGAGCAGGATGTATTGACTTTTTATATTTAGTTGCATGTACAGTAATTCTAATTTTTCTGTAATAATCAGATTATAATATGAGCATTGGAGGAAGTATGAGTAAAAAAGTAATAGAAGCATATAATGTTGATTACAAATATCCAGATGGATATAGAGCTATAAAAGATGTATCTTTTTGCGTAAAAGAAGGAGAAAAGCTTGGAATTATAGGTGCAAATGGTGCTGGAAAATCTACAATGCTGAAATTACTTACAGGTATTCTAAGTACGGAAAATGGAAAAATTACTGTGAATGACATTCTGCTTAATAAAAAGAATTTAAAGGAAATAAGAAAAAAAGTAGGTTTTGTATTTCAGGATTCAGATAATCAGCTTTTTATGAATACTGTATATGACGATATTGCTTTTGGCCTTAGAAGCAGTAAAAAAGATGAAAAGAATATAAAGTTAAGAGTAGATGCCATATTAGAAAAATTTCAAATTGAAAGATTAAAGAATAAACAGATATATAAATTATCAGGTGGAGAAAAGAAGGTTGTAGCAATAGCAGGTGTTATAGTTATGAATCCTGATATAATTTTAATGGATGAAGTAACAGCATCCTTAGATCCAAAGTCAAGGCGGACAGTTATAAATTTAATAACAGATCTAAAAAAGACAATAGTTATTGCAAGTCATGATTTAGATATGATACTAGATGTATGTGATAGAGTTTTGGTATTTAATAATGGGGAGATTATACAAGAAGGATCTGCCTATTCTATACTTAGTAATAAAAAAATTATGGAGGAAAGCAATTTAGAGCTTCCATTATCATTAATAAAAAAATAAATACAATAAAAATAATGTTAAATATATTTAGCAGGTGAAGTCTGTATAAATATATTTAACATTTTTTTATTTTTTGATACTAATTTTCTAAAATTATGTATCTTAATTAGAAAATTACAAATAATAGATAATACTTGATAAAGTAATACGAAAAAGGAGGAAAATGAATTGCATTTAACAGATAGAGAAAGAGAAAAACTTATGATTGTTGTTGCTGCAGATGTTGCAAGGAGAAGAAGAGAGAAAGGCTTAAAATTAAATTATCCTGAATCTGTGGCGCTAATTACTGATGAGCTTTTAGAAGGAGCTAGAGAAGGCAGAGAAGTAAAAGATTTAATGGACTATGGTACAAAAATTTTAAGCAGGAGTGATGTAATGGAAGGCATACCTGAAATGATTCATGTAGTTCAAGTTGAAGCAACATTTCCAGATGGAACCAAATTAGTTACAGTACATGATCCAATACGTTAAGAAAGGAGAGAGATATAGTTGATACCAGGAGAATTAATTATAAAAGAAGGAACTATAGAATATAACAAAGGAAAAGAGGCAATAAAGCTTGAGGTGGTGAATACTGGGGATAGACCTATACAGATAGGTTCTCACTATCATTTCTATGAAGTAAATGATTTTTTGAAATTTGATAGAGAAAAAGCTTATGGAAAGAGATTAGATATTCCATCAGGTACTGCTGTCAGATTTGAACCAGGAGATAAAAAAGAAATAAATTTAATAGATATTGGTGGAGTCAGAAGAGTTTACGGTTTACGTAATTTAGTTGATGGATATTTAGATGGAAGAGGGGTAAAAGAGTAATGAGTTTTGAAATAGATAGACACCGTTATGTAGAATTATTTGGGCCAACTGCAGGAGATAAAATAAGGCTTGGTGATACAGATTTAATTATTGAAATTGAAAAAGACTATACAGGATATGGTGATGAATGTAAATTTGGAGGTGGTAAGGTATTAAGAGATGGGATGGGTCAAAATGCAATTGAAAGCAGAGAAGAAAATCCTAGAGTTGCAGACCTTATCATTACAGGAGCCACTGTTATAGATTACACAGGAATATATAAAGCTGACATTGGTATTCGTGATGGAAAGATTTTAGCTATTGGTAAGGGCGGAAATCCTTATACTATGGATGATGTGGATTTTATAGTAGGACCAAGTACAGAAGCCTTAGCTGGAGAAGGAAGAATATTAACTGCAGGTGGTATAGATACACATGTACATTATATAAGTCCAGATCTTGTTAATGCTGCATTAGAAGGAGGAATAACAACACTTATAGGTGGGGGAACAGGCCCTGTTGATGGAACTAATGCTGTTACTTCAACACCAGGGAAATGGTCTATTCATCGTATGTTAGAATCTGCTGAAAGCTTTCCTATAAACCTTGGTTTCTTAGGAAAAGGTAGTGGAGCAAATATGAAGGTTACAGCGGAGCAGGTTGAAGCAGGAGCTTGTGGCCTTAAGGTTCATGAAGACTGGGGAGCAACAAGATCTGCAATAGATTATTCACTAAAAACAGCAGATAAATATGATGTTCAAGTTGCAGTTCATACTGATACATTAAATGAAGGTGGATTTGTAGAACATACAATTGAAGCATTTGCAGGAAGAACAATTCATACATATCACACTGAAGGAGCAGGTGGCGGTCATGCACCGGATTTGTTAAAAGTAGCGTCTAAACTTAATGTAATACCAGCATCAACTAATCCGACTAAACCTTTTACTGTAAATACAATTGCAGAACATTTAGATATGCTTATGGTATGCCATCACTTAGACCCTAAAGTTCCAGAAGATATAGCATTTGCAGATTCTAGAATAAGGCATCAGACAATTGCAGCGGAAGATATACTACAGGATATGGGCGTATTTAGCATTATGAGTTCTGACTCAATGGCTATGGGAAGAATAGGTGAAGTTATTACTAGAACATGGCAGACTGCAAGTAAGATGAAAAAACAAAGAGGAATATTGGAAGGCGACTCTGAAGAAAATGATAACAATAGAGTACGAAGATATATTGCAAAATATACTATAAATCCAGCATTAGCACAAGGAATATCAAGATATGTAGGTTCTGTAGAAGTAGGAAAAATGGCAGATTTAGTACTCTGGGATCCACAATTCTTTGGTGTAAAACCACATTTAGTAATCAAAGGCGGTATGGTAAATAAATCAATAATAGGAGAAGCAAATGCATCTATTCCAACATGTCAGCCAGAATTTTATAGAGATTGTTTTGGTGCATATGGAAAAGCAAAATATCCAACTTCTGCAACTTTTGTTTCTAAATACGCATATGAACATGGCATAAAAGAAGAATTAGGATTGCAGAAGTTAGTATTGCCAGTAGGCGGGATAAGAAATTTAACAAAGAAAGATATGAAATTAAATAATGCAACTCCAAAACTTGGCGTTGATCCAGAAACTTATGATGTTACTGTAGATGGAGAGTTAATAACTTGTGAGCCAGCAAAAGAATTACCATTAGCACAAAGATACTTCTTATTTTAAGTTTCAGAATAAATTCAGATTTAGAAATTATATTGTATAAGTTCAATGTAATTTCTAAATTTTATAGGAGGTAGAGAAATGATTTTTGATGAGGTAATAGGAAATATTGATCAAATAGATAATTTAAATGAATATCATGTTGAAACAATATATCTAAATAGTGAAGATATGCTTAAAAGGATTTTAAGAGTAACTTCAGACCATAATAGAGAGTATGGAATAACATTAGAAAACAATGAAAAATTAAAAAATGGCGATATTCTTTATAACAAAGATAAGAAACTTATAGTTGTGAAAGTCAATAGTGAAGATGTTTTAATTATTAAACCTTCAAATATGACTGAAATGGGAGTAATAGCACATGCTTTAGGAAACAGGCATCTTCAGGCACAGTTTGAAGATGGCAAAATGATAATCCAATATGATAGGTTAGTGGAAGAAGAATTAAAAAGAGATAATATTAATTATTCAAGAGAAAATATAACTTTGAAAAAGGCGTTTAAACATGTTGAATTTGCACACACACACTAAAAATAAAGAAAATAATATTATAAATATATTGCGTGTTATACAAATATGTGATTCTAACTTTCCTATAGGTTCTTTTAATCATTCATATGGTATGGAGAGCTATTTGAGAAATAACAAGATTACAAATGCAGAGAGTTTAAAAGAATACCTTCATGTGTTTTTAAATAATGTATTCATTTATAGTGATGGATTAGCAATCAGGATGTTATATGAATATTTAAATAATAATGAATTAGAAAAGATTTCAGAACTTGACAGAATGCTTACAGTTCAAACTATAGCTAAAGAAACTAGAAATGGTTCAAAGCTTATAGCGAGCAGAATGATTAAGCTTTTCCTTGAGTTATATGATAGTGACATTTTAAAAGAATATGAAGAAAAAATTAATACGAAGCAGGCTTTTGGTCACCCAGCTATAGTGTTTGGATTGCTTATGTATACTTTAAACTTTTCTGAAGAGGAAGCTATAAGTTTTCATATGTATAGTACAGTTTCAACACTTATTCAAAATGGTGTGAGGGCTATACCTCTAGGACAAAAAGATGGTCAGATAATTCTTAAAAAGTGTAGTGAAAGCTTTAAAGTTTTATACGAGAAGATTAAAAACTTAGATTATTGCTTTTTTGGTGCAAGTATTCCAGGTATTGAATTGGCTCAGATAAATCATGAAGTATTGGAATTTAGATTATTTATGTCTTAAGGTTTAAAAACTTAACAATTAAAATTAATTACATGGTGAAAGGGTGAGTTTTATGAAAAAACCAGTAATAATAGGGGTAGGAGGTCCTGTTGGAAGTGGAAAAACTTTATTAATAGAAAGAATAACCAGGTTAGTGAAAGATGAATATAATTGTGCAGTTATAACCAATGATATTTATACAAAGGAAGATGCTAAATTTTTAGTGAAGAATTCTGTGTTAAGTGAAGATAAAGTTATTGGAGTAGAGACAGGCGGGTGCCCACACACAGCAATAAGAGAAGATGCATCTATGAATTTTGCTGCTATAGAAGAAATGAAAAGCAGATTCAATGACTTGGATATTATATTTCTAGAAAGTGGCGGGGATAATTTAGCTGCAACATTTAGTCCTGATTTAGTCGATTTCTCTATTTATATTATTGATGTAGCTCAAGGTGAAAAGATTCCAAGAAAAGCAGGGCAGGGAATGATAAAGAGTGATTTGTTTATCATTAACAAGATAGATTTAGCTCCTTATGTTGGAGCAGATTTAGAAGTTATGAGAAGAGATACATTAACATTTAGAAAAGAAAAGACATTTATATTTACTAATTTAAAAAAAGATGAAGGTGTAAATGAAGTCCTATCATGGATTAAAAAGAATTGTTTATTAGAAGGAATTAACTAATATGAGTAACAGTAAATATGCAGGAGAATTTGAAATAGTATTAGAGAAAAAGAATGGAAATACTGTTATAAGTGAAAAAAGGTTTAATGGTCTAATAAAATTATCTCCAACTATTCATCTTGATAGTGAAAAAATTTCAACTTATTTTATAGTTGGCCTTGGAGGAGGATATGTTGAAGGCGAAAAATATAAATACAGCATTAATCTAAAGGAAGATTCAAGATCAATTATAACAACTCAAGCTTCTACAAAAGTATATAAATGTGTACATGGAGAGAAAACTGAACAGGAAACTCTAATAAATTTAGAGAAAAACAGCACTTTAGAGTATATAACAGATAGTGTAATACTGTATAAGGATGCAATTTATAAGCAGGTAAATAATATTTATATGGATGAAAGTGCAACACTAATATACAGTGATGGAATTACATCTGGATGGTCAAAAGAAGGAGGAGAATTTCAATATAGTAATGTACAGTTAAAAACAAGTGTATATGTAAATAATAAAATAGTTCTATTAGATAATTTATTAGTAAATCCAAGAGAAGATGATGTTACTAAACTAGGTTTTTTTGAAGGATATGAAAATTTTGGAACATTACTTGTAATAAATAAAAATATTAATGTAGAAATTATTGAAAAGTTAAGAAATGACCTCAAAAATTTAAATTTACCGATTTGCTTTGGTATATCAGAACTTGAAGTAAATGGTTTTGTATTAAGAGTATTGGGTAACTTGACTC
>JBJEJM010000019.1:0-5609 GCA_051878075.1 Clostridium sp.
ATTTCGAATAAATTTATTTTATGGGAGAAGAAGAACATGAAAAAATACGACAAAATTTTTACTCCATTAACAGTAAAAACTATGACAATAAAAAACAGAGTTGTTATGCCTCCGATGGGAAGTAATTTTGGTGGAGCAAATGGAGAAATAACAGAAGAACACATTAAGTATTATGAACAAAGAGCAAAGGGCGGAACAGGATTAATAATTTTAGAAAATGTATGTGTTGATTTTCCACTTGGATCTAACGGAACATCTCAACTTAGATTAAATCATGACTGCTTTATTCCAGGTTTATATAATTTTACTGAAAGATTACACAAACACGGGGCTTGTGTATCTGTACAAATTAATCACTCAGGAGCATCAGCTGTACCAGGAAGAATTGGGATGCAGCCAGTATCATCTTCAGATGTACCATCAAAGACAGGCGGAGCTGTTCCAAGAGCGTTAACAAAAGAAGAAATATATGAAATTGCAGATAAATATGCAGAAGCAGCTAGAAGAGCTCAAATGGCAGGATTTGATGCAGTTGAAATTCATATGGGACACTCATATTTAATAAGTCAATTTTTATCACCAATCTTTAATAAGAGAACAGATGAATTTGGTGGAAGTTTAGAAAATAGAGCAAGATTTGCAAGATTAGTTATCGAAAAAGTAAGAGAACAAGTTGGACCTATGTATCCAATAATGATAAGAATAAGTGCGGATGAATTATTAGAAGGTGGAAATAAATTAGAAGATACTTTAGAATACTTAGAGTATTTAGATGCTGAAGTTGATTTATACAATGTATCAGCTGCATTAAATGATTCAATATATTATCAAATAGATGCAAACTATTTAGAAGATGGATGGAGAGCATATATGTCTAAGGCTGTTAGAGATAAGTTCAATAAGCCAACAATTACAACTGGTAATATAAGAAATCCACAAGTTGCAGAAGATATTTTAGCAGAAGGAAAAGCTGATTTAATTGGAATGGGAAGAGGACTTATTGCTGAACCTAACTGGGTAAACAAAGTTCAAAGTGGAAAAGAAGAAACATTAAGAAAATGTATATCTTGTAATATCGGATGTGCTGGACATAGAATTGGATTAAACAGAGCAATAAGATGTACAATAAACCCTGATGTTGTATCTGAAGATACACTGCAAGGAAGAAAAGTCAATAAGCATACTAATGTAGTAGTTATTGGTGGAGGTACTGCTGGTCTTGAAGCAGCATGTACAGCAGCAGAAGCTGGATGTACTACATTCCTGTTTGAAAAGAAAACATATTTAGGTGGTCTTGCAAGAGAAATAGCAAAACTTCCAGCTAAGGATAGAATAAATGATTTTCCTGATTATTTAATAAACAGAGTTAATAATTTAAAAAATCTTATTATATTTACAGGAACAGAAGCAACAGTTGAATCAGTAAGCAATTTAAAACCAGATATAATCATAAATGCAACAGGATCAGTTCCTTTACTTCCTCCAATAACTGGACTTTTAGACAGAATTGATAAAGAAGATTCAAAAGTACGTTCGATTTTTGGATTAATAAATGATATTGAAATGTTTAAAGAACTTGATGCTAAAGGCAAGAAGATTGCTGTTGTAGGTGGTGGAGCAGTAGGATTAGATGTTGTTGAATTCTTCACTGAAAAAGGTGCTGATGTTACTATAATTGAAAGACTTCCAGTTATAGGAAGAGATTTAGATATAGTTACTAAGGTTCAAAACATGGCAATGCTTAAAGAAAAAGAAGTAAGAACAATGACTAGTACATCTCTACTTGAAGTTAAGGACAGCAGTTTCTTAGTAGAAGTTGATGGGAACAATGAAGAAGTAGAATTCGACTTTGGATTTGTATGTCTTGGTATGAGAGGTGTATCACCATTACTGCCAGAATTACAAGAACATTTCAGAGATTCAAATGTTGAAATAATGAATATCGGAGATAGTGTAAGAGCGAGAAGAATAATAGAAGGAACTACAGAAGGTAGAAATCTTACTATTGAAACATTAGGAAGACTTGAATTATTTAGATAATAATATAGATGAATGTTATATAAATTAATATTTCATAATAAGACTAAGAGGATTTACTCTTGGTCTTTTTTGTAATTAAAAATATAATGAAAAAATAACCAAACCATAGATGAAATCTATAGATAAACAATATAAAAACAATTAGATTAATTAGGATAAGTCGAATATAATTAGAATGTAGAAAGTGTTAAATATTTAACAGGTTTGTTAGTTATTTATTAAACAAAGTTGGAATTATAAGAATAATATTAATATATTATTAATAAATTATCATCAAAAGATGAACAAAGGAGAGTTTTGAAATGGAAAACCGTATTACAGGATATACAACATTGATAGGATTATTAGCTACACCTATAAAGCATTCAAGTTCACCAAAGATGCACAATGAAGCTTTCAGAAAATTAGGTCTTGATTATGCATATCTTGCATTTGAAGTAGGTAATGAAGAATTAGAAGATGCTGTTAAAGGATTGAAAGCAATGCAGGCAAGAGGATGCAATGTATCAATGCCAAATAAAACAGTAATACATAAATATTTAGATAAGCTTACTCCAGCAGCAGAAATGACAGGAGCAGTTAATACAGTAGTTAATGATAATGGAGTATTAACAGGAACAATAACTGATGGAGTTGGATATATGAGATCTCTTAAAGAAAAGGGATTTGATGTTATTGGAAAGAAAATGACAATAGTAGGTGCAGGTGGAGCTGCTACGGCAATCCAAGTTCAAGCTGCATTAGATGGAGTTAAGGAATTATCAATCTTTAACAGAAAAGATGAATTTTATGATAGAGCTGTTGAAACAGTAAGAATAATCAATGAAAAAACAGATTGTAAGGCAACATTATACGATTTAGATGATAAAGAAACTTTAAGAAGAGAGATTGCTGACAGCTATATTTTCACAAACGCTACTGGAGTAGGAATGAAACCATTACAAGGTCAAACATACATAGAAAAAGATATGTTAAGACCAGATCTTATAGTAAGTGATGTAGTTTATGTACCAGCTAAAACTAGATTATTAGAAATAGCTGAAGAAGTTGGATGTCCAACTGTAAATGGTTTAGGAATGATGTTATTTCAGGGTGCAGAAGCATTTAAGCTTTGGACTGGTGAAGAAATGCCAATAGCACATATGAAAGAATTCTTAGGGATTGAATAAGATTAAATGATATAGAAATATATAGTTATTTTGTGTAAACATATAAAATAACTATATATGTTCTTATGATGTACAATTTAAGACTTTGTTCTTAAATTTTATATTGATTAATTATTAGGATATAAATATTAGTTTATATACAAAAGATAAAGTGATAAGGAGTAAAATTTAAAAATGCAGAATACAGCATCAAACAGCAAACCTTCATTGTTATCAAGTTTTAATAACAAATATTCATTAACAGCGTTAGGTTTGTATATTAACTACTTTATACATGGGATGGGAGTTATAATACTTTCTCAGAACATGACATATTTAATGGAACAGCTTAATACTGATAAAGCAGGAGTTGCATATGTAATATCAGCTCTTGGAATAGGTAGATTTATAGTTCTTTACATATCAGGAGTTTTATCTGATAAATTTGGTAGAAAGCCATTTGTTCTTGGAGGAATAGCAACTTATATAGCATTCTTTATTGGAATACTAATTAGTCCAAATGTACAAATAGCATTCATCTTTGGTATTTTAGCGGGGATGGCAAACTCATTCCTTGATTCAGGAACTATACCAGCATTAATAGAAGCTTTCCCAGATGCGGGAAGCTCAGCAAATGTATTTAACAAAGCATTTATTTCAGCTGGTCAATTTATATTGCCAATGATAATAAGCTTTATAGTTGCAAATGATCTTTGGTATGGATATTCATTTATTTTCTGTATTGCAGTGCTTGCTATAAATGCAATATTCTTATTTACAAGACCTTTCCCAGCAGTAAACGCTGATAAAAAGGAAAATGTAGAAGAAACTGTAGTGGAAGAGTTAGAAGGAGAAGCAAAACCAAAATTCTGGATTGAAGGTATTGCACTTATAATAATTGGATATACTTCAACAGCAACATTCTCAATAATCAATACATGGATTCCAAGCTATGGAAGAGAAGTTGCAGGAATGGCAGAAGCAGCATCATTAAAACTTGTAAGTTATTACAGTGCAGGAAGTATCTTGGCTGTTGTAATTACATCCATCTTAGTTAAGAGTTTAGTAAAGCCAGTTAGAATAGTATTTATCTATCCATTAATCTCAACTATAATGCTTACAATTCTTTGGTTAAATCCAACACCTGTTATTTGTATAATAAGTGCATTTGTTATCGGATTTGCAGCAGCTGGAGGAGTACTTCAATTAGCATTAACAGCTATGTCAGAAATATTCCCATCAGGTAAAGGAAAGATAACTGGTATGGTATACTCAGCATCAAGTATTGCAGGATTTACAGTACCAGCTATAACTGGAGCAATATCTAGCAATGTCTCAAATGTTATATTATTTGATATCGTAATAACAGGTATAGGAGTAGTGTTAGCTCTTATAGTTAATAAAAGATATAATACTCTTCAAAAAGCAAGAGCATAATAACAATAAAAAAGTCTTAATTTAAGACTTTTTTATTGTCATATTGAATAATAAAAACATATTAAGGAGATTGCTTTTAATTAGGAATATAAAGATGAGGGAATAATAAATTCAAAGTAGATTGACTAATACAAGTAATATATTAAAATAGGTAATATATTATAGCACAGGCATTAAAAGGTTTTAATTTACTTTAATAAGATTATATACCTAATTTGAGGAGAATTATATGACTAAAAAAAGATTAAAGAAATCTAATATACAAAATGCAAATACCCTGGCTATAAAAATGATGATATCACTTATAATGGCAGTTGCTGTTGGTGCAGTATTTATATTTTTGAGAGAATATTTAATATTAAATGACAAAAGCCATATCTGGGATACTTTGAATAAACTATTATTTCAAGATATAACAGCTGAAGATTCAAAAGATGCAATTGGATTGTTTTATATTTTAGGGCAGCTTTTTATTAATTCATTACAGCTTGTTATTGTTCCAATGATTTTTTCATCTATAGCCTTGGCAATGTGTCGAATAAGTGATACTAAGAAATTAGGTCGTATATCAACTAAAACTTTATTGGGGTTTTTAGTAACCTCTGTACTTGTATTGATAATGGCAGGAATTTTTGCATTTATAGGTTATAAAGCAGGACTTTTTAATATTGAAATAAACGGAGGAATGACAAAGACTGAAGTTGTAAAGTCAGGAAATCCATTAATGGTATTAATTGATGCTGTACCTAATAATGTTGGTCAGGTTTTTAGTACCAACGGAAGAGTGCTGGCAGTTGTATTTGTGGCAGTAGTTACTGGACTGTCTATAAATACTTTAGGAGATAAGATAAACAGTATAAAAGGATTACTTGAAGATGTTAACAACATAATTAATGTGTTTTTAAATTATATTATAGTAAAGTTTAGTCCAGCAGCAGTTTTTATTCTTATAGTAAGAACATTTGCAGTCTATGGAATAGATAG
>JBJEJM010000019.1:5709-16491 GCA_051878075.1 Clostridium sp.
TGTTTAGATACTGAATTATATAATGCTTAAATATAAATAGTTTTGAAACAATGATTAATATAATCAGGTGTTGAGATAAATATAAAAAATTAATTAGAGTACATAACTAATTTGGAGGTAAAATTATGAGCAAAATAGTAGAAGTTAAAAATATAAAAATAGGTGAAGGAATCCCTAAAATCACTGTACCAGTAGTTGGAACTACTAATGCAGAATTAATCGAAGAAGTAAAAGGATTAAAAGGAATTAAATTCGACGTAGTTGAATGGCGTGTAGACTTTTATGAAAATGTTGAAGATATAGAAAAAGTAAAAGAAATATTAAATGAAATAAGAGAAGTGTTACCTGAAGCTCCAATCTTATTCACTTTCAGAACTAAAAAAGAAGGTGGAGAAAGAGAAGTTCCAGTTGAATACTATGTAAAATTAAACTGTGAAATAGCAAAAACTAAAAAGGTTGATTTAGTTGACGTTGAATTATTTACAGGAGATGATTTTGTAAAAGAAGTAGTAGATACTGCACATGCTAATGATGTTAAAGTAGTTATGTCAAATCACGATTTCTTTAAGACACCAGCAAAAGAAGAAATAGTTTCAAGATTAACTAAGATGATGGAGTTAAATGCTGATCTTCCTAAAATAGCAGTAATGCCTCAAAATAAAGGTGATGTATTAACTTTATTATGCGCAACTAATGAAATGAAAGAAAAACATGCTGAT
This sequence comes from Clostridium sp., assembly GCA_051878075.1. Lineage (GTDB taxonomy): Bacteria > Bacillota > Clostridia > Clostridiales > Clostridiaceae > Clostridium. The sequence continues at coordinate 6,429 of JBJEJM010000019.1, forward strand.
CAGCCTATAATAACAATGTCGATGGCTGGAATGGGAGTAATAAGCAGACTTTGTGGAGAAGTTTTTGGTTCAGCTTTAACATTTGGAGCAGCTAAAAAAGCATCAGCACCTGGACAAATAGGAGTTGAAGATTTAAATACTGTTCTTCAAATATTACATAAAAGCTTATAGATTATTTTATAATGAAAAAGGATTCTGCTCATCTCTTTAAAACTTAAAGAGATGAGTAGAATCTTATTTTTATTATAAAAATAAAATAGTATGGGATAATAAATAAAATGAATTATATTTCAATAAACTTGTTATACGTTATTATTAATTGATAATTGAAAGATTCCTATAAATGGGTTATATTATAAGAAGAAACTTGATTTATTGTACAAGTTTCAGTAGATAAAGGTATAATTTAAAATTAACCAAATAGCATAGGAGTAAAGAGAAACTAATGATAATTGTTATGAAATGTGATGCTAAAGAAGAAGAAATTAAAAGAGTAAAGGATATTATTGAATCTAAGGGGCTCATAGCCAGTATTTCCTGGGAAAAGTCACATTGCATAGTAGGTGCTATAGGTAATATTTCAGTATTAGATTCTAATGAAATGCAGCTATTAAAAGGTGTAGATAAAGTCATGAAGGTTAATGAGCCTTTTAAAAAAGCAAATAGATTATTCAAATCAGAAGATACGATAATAGAAGCCGGAGGATCTATTGTTGGAGGAAAAAGATTAGGCATAATAGCAGGACCGTGTTCTGTAGAGTCAGAAGCTCAAATAGTTGAAATTGCGCAACGAGTAAAGAAGGCAGGTGCAAATTTCTTAAGAGGGGGAGCTTTTAAACCTAGAACGTCACCATATAGTTTCCAAGGACTTGAGCTTGAAGGATTGAAAATGCTGAAGACTGCTAAACAGGAAACAGGACTTCCTATAGTTACAGAAATAATGTCTACAGATTATATAGATCAATTTGTAGAAGATGTTGACATAATTCAGATAGGTGCAAGAAATATGCAGAACTTTGATTTATTAAAGCAGATAGGTAAAACAAGAAAACCTGTTTTATTAAAAAGAGGATTAAGTGCTACAATAGAAGAATGGCTTATGTCAGCTGAATATATAATGGCTGGTGGTAATGAACAGGTTATTTTATGTGAAAGAGGGATAAGAACCTTTGAAACTATTACAAGAAATACGTTAGATTTGCAGGCAGTACCTGTAGTTAAAAGATTATCACATCTTCCAATAATCATCGATCCTAGTCATGCAGGAGGATATTCTTATCTGGTAGAACCGATGGCAAAGTGTGCAATAGCATCAGGTGCTGATGGAATTATGATTGAAGTACATAATAATCCGGAAAAAGCATTAAGTGATGGTCAGCAGAGTCTGACACCAGATCAATTTGATGTGTTGATGAAAAAAATAAAAGCAGTAGCAGCATTGGAGGAAAAACAAATTTAAATAATAATTAATAAATTCTCAATTATCAATTAAAAAGGGGGCATATAAATTGAAAATCGTAGTAGTAGGACTTGGGGTAATTGGAGGATCATTCATCATGGCCTTAAAAAAGGCTGGCTTCGATGATGTATATGGAATCGATATAAATAAAGAATCTTTAAAAAAGGCAGAAAAATCGGGGTTAATAAAAAAGGGATTTATATCTGGAGAAGGTATAATACAAGATGCAGATTTAATAATAATTTCATTATATCCTAGACTGGTTAAAAATTTCATATTAGAAAATAAAGATAATTTTAAAGACGGAGCAGTAATAACAGATGCAACGGGAATAAAAAAATTATTTATTGAAGATGTATTAAATATATTACCTTCCAATGTAGATTTTGTTTTTGGACATCCTATGGCTGGAAGAGAAAAAAAGGGAATAGATTTTGCAAGTGCAGAAGTATTTACAGGAGCTAATTATATTATTACTCCAGTAGAAAGAAATAGGCCTGAGAACATTGATTTAATTGAAAACTTAGTTAAGAAATTAGGATTTAAGAGAGTTAGGAGAATAACTCCAGAATATCACGATGAAATGATAGGTTATACAAGTCAGCTGCCTCATACACTTGCAGTTGCTCTTGTTAATAGTGATATAGAAGGAAGAGAAACTGGAAGCTTTATAGGAGACAGCTATAGAGATCTAACAAGAATAGCAAATATTAATGAAGATTTATGGAGTGAGTTATTTCTTGGCAACAAAGAAAATCTTCTTAAAGCTATAGAAAACTTTGAAATAGAGCTTGATAAAATAAAATTTGCAATAAAAAATGATGATAAAGAAGAACTAAAAAAATTATTCATAAAATCTACTGAAAGACGTGAAAAGCTTTAGCAGTAGGTTATAAAAGTTATTGATATATTATAGAATATGTAGGCTGTTGAAAGAAAAAATTTTCAACAGTTTTTTTATTGATAATTTGGAAAAATATTAAATACTAAAGAATAGTTTATAAATAGTAAAAAATGTAAATAAATAATATAGATAAACATGATATAATTTAATCAGTTAAGTAAACGTATGCAATTTTAAATATAGATATAAATTTTACTCTTATGTGCAAATAAGGTAAAATATGTAATAGTGGATTTGAGATTCTTATTATTTTCTATGGAGATTTTGCTTTGTGGAAAATTAAATAGGGGAAGGTACATGAAAAGTAATATATATGATTCAAATAAAACATTTTTAACTTTTATAAAATTATATGAGGGAAATTACAAAAAGCTTTTCTTATCATTCATCTTTTTTGTTATTAAACATTCACCAGTATGGATTATGCCAATTGCTTTGTCGAACATAGTTAATATGATAAGTGATGTAAACAATATAAAATTATATCAATTAATTTTTAATTTTGGATTAGTAGCAGGTCTTGTAATAATAAATGTGCCAGCAACATTAATACATACAAGATTTATGAGTCTTGCTATAAGAGATGTTGAAAGTTCAGTTAGAATGAAACTGGTAAAAAAACTCCAAGTATTATCAATACCTTATCATAAGCATTTATCAGGAGGAAAGATTCAATCAAAGCTTTTAAGAGATGTAGAATTAATAACAAATTTATCAAACCAAGTAAGTGTAAATGTTGTACCCATAATATTGAATGTTATAATCGCATTTGCAGTTACTATAACTAAAAATGGTTATGTAGCATTATTCTTTTTATTTACAATACCTATATCAATATTTTTTATTGAAAAATTTAATAATAAAATACAAAGTTCTAATAAAATTCTACGACAAAATATTGAAAAGATGTCAATAGTAGTTTCTCGAATGGTTGAAATGGTTCCAATAACAAGAGCACACGCTTTGGAAAATATTGAAATAGATAAAGTTGATAATGAAATCTGTAAAGTAAAAAAAAGTGGATATAAAGTTGATATGCTTAATGCATTATTTGGAGCAGGCGGATGGGCCACATTCCAGCTTATGCAGATAACATGCCTTGTATTTACAAGTTATTTAGCTATTAAAGGTTATATAAAGATTGGAGATATTATTTTATATCAGACATACTTTTCTTCTATACTAGGAGATTTAACTAATATTATTAATATATATCCACAGATTATAAAAGGGTTTGATTCAATTAATTCTATATCAGAAATTTTTAATGCTGATGATATAGAACAAAATGATGGCAAACTATCGATTAAAGATCTTAAAGGGGATTTTCTGTTTAAAGATATTACTTTTAGATATGACGATGGAAGAGAAGATGTTCTTAAGAATTTTAATCTTCATGTAAAAGAAGGTGAAAGCATAGCTTTTGTAGGAGAATCCGGAGGAGGAAAATCAACATTATTACAATTAGTTGTTGGCTTTCTAAAGCCTACAAAGGGATATCTTTTTATTGATGGAAATGATATAAATAAAATAAGTTTGAGAAGTTACAGAAAGTATATTGCAATGGTTCCACAAAATACAGTTCTATTTTCAGGAACAATAAGAGATAACATAACTTATGGAATAAAAGTTACTGATGAAAAATTAAATGAAATAATAGAAGCATCATGTCTTACAGAAGTTATTTCAAAACTTTCAGATGGATTAGATACTAATATAGGGGAGCATGGTGACATTTTATCAGGTGGGCAGAAACAGCGTATTTCAATTGCAAGGGCATTGATACGGAATCCAAAAGTAATTATTTTAGATGAAGCAACATCAGCATTAGATAATAAATCAGAAATTCATGTTCAGAAAGCAATGAAAAATTTAATGAAAAATAGAACAACATTTATTGCAGCACACAGATTAACAACTATTAAAGATGCAGATAATATTGTTCTTATCAATAATGGAAGAATAGTTGAACAAGGAACTTATAATGAATTAATAAATAAAAATGGTGAATTTTATAAACTTGCAGGAAATATAAATTAAAAACTTAGTTATAAAAAATAGATTGATTAATAAAATTTTGGGGGTAATTATGGGAATTAAATATTTTGAAAAATACAAAGTTTTTAAACTTGATGCTAAAGATACATCATATATTATTGCAATTGTAGATGAGGAACAATTTGTGGGACATGTTTATTTTGGTAAAAAAATTGTTGATGAGAATGTAAATTATTTATTAAGAATAGAAGAACCACCATATGTTCCATCTAAAAATAATAGAGATAGGGTATCTTTTTATGATAGCTTTCCTATGGAATATTCAACTCATGGAATAGGAGATTTTAGAGAAACTGCACTTTCAGTAAGAGATATAAATGGAAATACAGCATGCAGACTTCAATATTTATCACATAAAATTTATATGGGAAAGAAGGAGCTTAAAGGGCTTCCTTCTACATTTGCAAATGCAGCTGAATGCACCAATCTGGAAATAACCTGCATTGATAAAGATTTAAATTTAAAAGTAATACTTATATATAATGTTTTTGAAAATCTAAATGTAATAACAAGAAGTGTAAAAATAATAAATGGAGGAAAAGATAAGATTTATATAACTAAAGCTCTTTCTATGTGTGTGGATTTAGAAGGAATCGATTATGATATGATATCACTAAATGGATCATGGGCAAGGGAAAGACATATAAATAGAAGAAAGGTTACTTATGGTAAGCAGACAGTATCTTCTATAAGGGGAGAAAGCAGTCATCAGGATTCACCATTCATTGCAGTTTTAGATTCTAATGCTAACGATGAATATGGAAATGTATATGGATTTAATTTTGTTTATTCAGGAAATTTTATTGCTCAGATTGAAGGATGTCAGTTTGACAGGACAAGAGTACTCATGGGAATAAACCCAACTGACTTTGAATGGGGACTTGAAAATAATGAGGAATTTATAACACCAGAAGTTGTAATGGTATATTCAGATGAAGGATTAGGCAAGATGACAAGAACATTCCATGATTTATATCGTAATCATTTAATAAGAGGAAAATATAGAGATATGAAGCGTCCAATATTAATTAATAATTGGGAAGCAACTTATTTTGATTTTGATACAGATAAATTATTAGCAATTGCAAAGGAAGCAGCAAAAGTTGGCATTGAAATGCTTGTAATGGATGATGGATGGTTCGGTCATCGTAATGCAGATAATTCATCACTAGGTGATTGGATTGTTAATGAAAATAAAATTAAAGGCGGTTTAAAATATCTTGTAGATGAAATAAATAAATTAGGATTAGAATTTGGTATATGGTTTGAACCTGAAATGATTTCACCTGATTCAGATTTATATAAAGCACATCCAGATTGGTGTATTCATATAGAGGGACGTACACCAGCATTATGCCGTGAACAGTATGTATTAGATTTAACAAGGCAGGAAGTAGTGGATTATGTTTATAGTTGCTTAAAAAATATACTTTTAAGTGCTAATATAACTTATGTTAAGTGGGATATGAACAGACAGATTACTGATCTTGGGAGCAGTGTCATAAAACCAGAACGTCATGGAGAGATCTTTCATAGATATGTGCTTGCTGTTTATGATTTGATGGATAGATTGACTAGAGATTTTCCAAATTTATTATTAGAAAACTGTTCTGGTGGTGGTGCAAGATTTGATCCAGGAATGCTCTACTATAGTCCACAGATATGGTGTTCTGATGATACTGATGCAATTGAAAGACTTAAGATACAGGAAGGTACAGCCCTTGTATATCCATTAAGTACAATAGGAGCTCATGTGAGTGACTGCCCTAATCATACAGTAGGAAGAACAACTCCCTTCAAAACAAGAGGTTATGTAGCTTTAAGCGGTACATTTGGATATGAATTGGACATTACAAAGATATCAGAAGAAGATCGGAATATGATACCTGAACAGATAAAAATGTATCATAAATTTAATGATTTGGTAAGAAAAGGTGATTATTATCGAATAGCAAATTATTCTGAAAATAATAGTTTTGATTGCTGGTCAGTTGTATCAAAAGATAAGAAAGAAGTTTTAGTTACTTGTATTCAAGTTTTAGGAAGGCCAAACTATCGCAGCAGAAGGATAAAACTAAAGGGATTAGATGAAAAATCAATATATAAGGATGAAGAAACTAATATAACATATTCTGGCGGAGCACTCATGTATGCAGGAATTAATATTACTGATTTATATGGAGATTATTCAGGAAAGATAATTCATTTTATGAAAATATCATAAATAATATATTTCGACAATAAAAGATAAAAAGCTTTTTTAAAAATGTAATTTAATATTTGTTATTGACATATTTGTTTGTAAAAAGTATAATTTTTTAAATGGTATAATATAAAAATAAAAAAACAAAAGATTAATAATAAGGGGAGAATTTATAGTTTATGAAGAAAAAAATATTTATGAGAAATATGAGCAATAGAATTATGACGCAGATTATTGCATTAATAATAATAATTTGTTCGTTAATATCTATTCTTTCATTTATTCAAACGAAAAGCGAAATGATTGACATTACTTATGAAAAGTTAGAAAACAAGACACAGGATTGTGTACAAGCTATAAAGCGTGAATTAGAAGCAAGTATGGATGATTTAAGACATATAGCAGAACTTCCAGCTGTAAAAACTATGGATTATAGCATATGGAAGGATCCAATATATAGACAAAGTGTTAAATGGGGATTTGATGCTATATATATATTTGATACTAATGGTATTGCTTATTATACAGATGATACAACGCAGGATTATTCGCAAGATAGCTATTTTGCTGACATACAAGAGAAAAAAGAATATATATCAGATCCATGGTTTGATGTGGACAACCTTAAATCTGTATCAACATTAATTACTCCAATTATGGATGATAATGAAGAAATAATTGGATATATGTGTGGTACATTGAATTTGGAACGTATGAATGAAATAGTTGGGAATATAAAAATAGGTGAAGAAGGTTATGCATTCGTAATAGATGAAAATGGTCAAATAGTATCACATAATGATATGAATAAGGCTTTTGATGGAGTTAATATTAAGGATTTAGCTGCTGATGAAGCAAATAGAGTTCAAATTGAAAAGATGATTACAAATATTCAAAATGGTGAAAATACTATAGAAAATATTGTTTTAGATGATGTAGATGCATACATTTCACATGGAAAAATTGATAATACATTATGGTCTTTAGTAGTTGTGTCACCAACTGCCGAAATATTGAAAAGTATAAAATCTGTATCAAGAACTCAAGGTGTTTTAACAATTATAGGAATTGTATTAAGCGTTTTAATTTCAATATTTATAAGAAGGCAGCTTGCAATATTATTGTCTAAAATAACTAAATATTCAGAAGAGTTATCTAATTGTAATTTAACATATAAAGATGAATCCAATATTGATAGTATTGAATTTAGGTCATTAGTAGATTCATTAAATACAACTGTTGATACTTTAAATGAAACTATTTCAGGAGTAAAATCAAGCAGTGATCAGATAGCATCAAGTAGTGAAGAAATAGATGGGATGATAGTGAATATTTCTTCAGAATTAGAACAATCAGCAGCGGCAGTTGAAGAAATATCTGCAAGTATGGAAGAATGTGCTGCATCAATAAGTGAAGTTAATTCTATGGTTCAAAAGGTTGATGATACTACAAAGATTTCAGCAGATATATCAGAAGATGTTTTAGAACTATCACATAAAATAGAAAATCAGTCTAATTCATTACATGAAGAAGCATTAAATTCTAGAAAGCATATAGAATGTACTTTTGATAAATGTAAGAAGGATCTTGAAAAGGCTTTATCTAAAGTAACTGTAGTTAAAAATATTTCTACTATGTCAGATAGCATAATGTCTATATCAGAACAGACAAACTTATTGTCTCTTAATGCATCAATAGAGGCTGCTAGAGCAGGAGAACATGGTAAGGGATTTGCTGTTGTAGCAAATGAAGTAAAGAAATTAGCCGAGCAGTCAACATCTACAGTAACTGAAATTCAAGAAAAAGTTAATGAAGCTTTAGATGCAGTACAAGATTTATCACTTACATCAAAAGAATTGCTTGAAATAGTACAAAAGGATATATTAAATAACTATAACAAGGTAATAGATATAACTAAAGAGTACAAAGAATCAGGTGTTAATGTAAAGAAAATGTCCGAAGAGTTCTCAGGATTATCAGAAGAAATACGTAAAGCTGTAAGCTTTATGAGAGGCAATATTGAAGGACTTTCAGAAGTAATAACAAATGTAAGTGATTCTACAAATGTAATTGCTGAAAATATGTCAACTATAAATTCGAATAATGAATTAATAGTTGAAAAATCCCACGACAATAAGAATTTATCAAAGAATTTAATAGAAACAGTTAAGAAATTTAAAGTATAATATATTTGATTGTATATAATAATTGAAAGTTGGCATTGCAAATAATGCCAACTTTTTTAGCAATTAAGAAATTAATAACTAATGGTAGAGAATTTTATGTATAAATATTGAATTGATATTTCTGCATAATCCTTTATCTTTCCTTATATTTCAATATATATAATTTATTGACTGTTTTTGTTTGAAATTATATAATTTATATATAATAGGTCAATTAAAAATAAAATATAATATAATATTAAAAAATAGGGAGAGAAGTAATAATTATGAGAAAAAACCTTTTGCAAAGCATGAGTAATAAAATTATGCTTCAGATTATTTTAGTAATAGTATTAATCTGTTCAGCTATGTCTATTATTTCATTTACAAAAACAAAGAGCAAAATGATTCAGACAACTTATGAAAATCTTAGAAATAGGACACAAGATAGTGCAAAAGCTATTAACAGAGAAGTAGAAATGAGTATGAAAAAGTTAGATTATATTGCATCACTTCCAGAGGTACAAACTATGGATTTTAATACATGGCAAGGTGTTGTAGAAGAGCAATGTAAAATTTGGGGTTTTGAATCCATATATGTATTTGACAATAATGGTATTGCATATTACTTAGATGGTACACAGAAAGATTGGTCACAAGATAATTATTTTACTGATATAAAAACAAAGAAGCAGTATATAACGGACACTCCATGGATAGATGTTAATAATAAAAAATCAATAGCAACTGTAATTACTCCAATAAAAAATAATAGTGATGAAATTATCGGATATATGTGTGGTACATTAGATTTAGCACAAATAAATGAAGTTGTGCAGAATATAAAAATAGGTGAAAATGGATATGCATTTTTAATAAATAAGAAAGGTCTAATAGCTGCACACAAGAATATGGACTTGGTATTTAATGAAACTAATATTTTAGATTTATCAAATGATGAGTCAGATAAAGCTGATATGGAAAAAATGATTTCAGATGCTAAAGAAAAAAAAGAAGATATAATTAAAATGAAGTTAAACAATGAAGAAGTATATGCTTCATATAAAACACCAGAAAACACAGAATGGTCTTTAGTTCTTGTATCACCAACAAGTGAGGTGCTATCTGGTATTAATCAAGTTGCAAGAACTCAGATTATATTAGCATTTATAGGGATAGTTCTTAGTGTTTTAATATCTATATTTATAAGACAGCAGATTTCAAATGAAATAACTAGAATAATAAAATATTCAGAACAACTTTCTAATTACAAT
>JBJEJM010000019.1:16591-21708 GCA_051878075.1 Clostridium sp.
TTAGAAGAAGCTTTAAATAAAGTTTCTGTAGTGAAGAATATTTCTGTAATGTCAGATACTATAATGTCTATATCTGAACAAACAAATTTATTATCACTCAATGCATCGATAGAAGCAGCCAGGGCAGGGGAACATGGTAAAGGATTTGCAGTTGTAGCAAATGAAGTAAAGAATTTAGCAGAACAATCAACAGCAACAGTAACAGATATACAGAAGAAAGTAAACGAGGCTTTAGAGGCAGTACAAGCTTTATCAACGACATCTAAAGAATTACTTGGAATAGTAGAAAAAGATATAATGGGTAATTATGGAAAGGTTATAGATGTAACAGCAGATTATCAAGAGGCAGGAGTAACTGTAAAGAAAATGTCCTTCGATTTTTCAAAATTATCAGAGGAAATTCATGAAGCAGTTAATCTTATGACTGATAATATTGAAGGATTATCAGAAGCAATAAATAATGTAAGCAATTCAACTAATTCAATTGCAGAAGCAATGAGCAATATAAGTAATAATAATGAGATAATAATTAATAAATCTCATGATAATAAAGAACAGTCAAAGGATTTAATAAATGTAGTAGATAAATTTAAATTATAATAGATAAAAGACAAGGTTAAAGGATTTATAAATTTTTACCTTGTCTTTAATTTTAGTTAACTATGTATGGAAGAGTAAGTATCATAGAAGTTCCTTTGCCAAGTATACTAGTTATTTCTAAACCATATTGTTCTCCATAATTTAATTTTAAACGTTTATTTATATTTCTTAAGGCAATACCATTAAACAATTCATTTCTATCATTAATGTAATCATTCAAGTTTTTTAATTTATTATCATCCATTCCTATTCCATTATCTGAAACTGTTATTACTAAATTATTATCAATCTTTAATGCTTGTATTATTATTTTCCCATTACCATTACATTCACTTAATCCATGATATATTGAATTTTCAATTAGTGGCTGGATGATCATCTTTATTATTTTACATTGGAGAACATCACTATTTACAAGATTTTCAATTGAAAATAGTGTGTTAAATCTAATTCTTTGAAGATATATATAATGCTCTATTATTGTAATTTCTTCTTTTAATCTTACAGTATTAACACGTCTATTCATGCTATATCTTATTATTGATCCAAAATATTCTGCCATAGTAGAAGTTTCAGAATCATCATTTATCTCAGCCATCATGTGAATGGATTCTAATGTATTATATATAAAATGAGGATTTATTTGATTTTGAAGTTGTTTTAGTTCAAGTTCCTTCTGTTCAATTTGATTTTTATAATTTATAGTTATAAGTTTATTAATTCTATTTTTCATATTATTATAAGACTTAACAAGTATGCCTATTTCATCATTTCTGTCATATGTAAAATCATAATTTAGATTATTTTCAACTTTAATGCTCATGTTTTCTATTAATGACTCAATTGGATTAAATATTCTATGTAAGAAGAAAATATATATAACTATAAAAAGTATTAAACAAAAAACTAAGTTGCTTAGAAAAAATATTAAATATAAGCTGTTAATGTGATATACATCACTTTTTGGAATTGTATTTATTAATATCCAATTAGATGATAGTATATTATTATAGCAGAGTATATGATTATCTTTATCATTGATATATTTGAGCTGTGGTGATGAAGTTAACTTTTCAATATAATCGTAGTAGTTATCAGGGATATTATCATTAGTACCGATTATTAAGTTACCAATAGAATCATATAAATATACGGCTTGATTATTGAAAGGAATATCTTCTTCAAGCAAGGATAAAAGTTCGTCTGAAGAGAATGTAAGTAATAATAATCCTGTTGTTTGTTGAGTTTTCAAATTTACAATTTTTCTTGTAACAGCTAGAAGATTTTCATCATCTATATTAGTGGATTTAAAAATATCATTAGCATTAATGTTTGGTATTATTTGAATCTGGTCTGTTGAATTAAGTGAATCAATGAACCATTCTTCATGAAAGGCATTTTTTAATAAGTTATTTGTATTGTTCCTTGAAGTATATACGCCATTTCCGTTTAAATTATAAATATAAGCGCCATTTATAGTTTTATTTTGAATAAGTATCATATCACAAAGATATAATAGGTAATTATATTCATCAATGGAGTATGAATTATTTGAAGTTAAAATTTCATTTAAAGAATCTATATCTGGAATAATTAAGGGATATTTTGATACATCTATTATATTGCTTATTTTTTGTGTTATTTGATTACTAAGACCTATGTTAAAATTTTTTATTAGTTTTTCTGTTTTATTAAATTCATATTTTGAATAAGAAAATAGATTCAAAGAAGTTATTATAAAAAATACAATATACATTAATGAAAAGATAAGTAATGTTAACTTTTTTATTGATAATTGTTTATTATAAATAGCCATAATTCCACCTTTATACTAAAAAATGTATTTAAAATATTCTAATTTTGAATTATAATTTAAATATATATTAGAAATTACAATTATTCAATATTTTATGGTATATATTTATAAAAATGAAAAATATTTTTGTAAACATATTATTGAAGAAATTAATTAATATAGATATTGGGAGGAAATATGAAAATTTTAGTTGTAGATGATGATAATATTATTAGAATGGGTTTAACTAAAATGATAGAGAGAATTAATGAAAATTATACTGTAGTAGCTGGATTTCAAAATGGAGCATTGACATTGGATTATCTCAAGAAAAATTGTAATGATATTGATTTAGTCATAACAGATATAAAAATGCCAATAATGACAGGAATAGAGTTGATTCAAGCAGCAGTAAAAGAATTAGATAATCCCCCAATATTTATAGTTTTAAGTGGATATGATGAATTTACTTATGTACGAGACACCATGAAATATGGAGCATTTAATTATTTATTAAAACCAATTAAGAAGGATGAACTTAAAGCTGTTATAGAAGAGGTAGAAGAGAAAATAGATAAAAAGAAAGCTGAAGATATGATTATAGAAAAATCTATTGAAATAATCAAAAAGGATTTTTTTAAAAATGTTTTATTTTCTAATAAGGAATTAGGAAAAAAGAATGATAATCAATTATTAGAAAGTTTACAATTAGACGAAAATTATAAGTATAAGCTAATAGTTGTAGATAAAAAAATAGAGAATTCTATAGTTACTAATTTTATTAAGGATCTTATAGACACATATGGTGGTCTTGAATGTTCACATTTTGTTTATAAGGATTCTATTTTTATTTTGTTTTATATTAATAGCATGTTATATGATAATTTTGATGATATAATTGAAAGTATAGTAGATGAGAGTGGGATTTTTACTAAGAATAATTGTAATGTTTATATATTGGGAACGGTAGAAAAAACGTACAAGCTAAGAGAACAGTCTAAATTAGTATTAAAAATAAAGAAAAATAGCATAGAAAAATCAGAACCTAAAAAATACTTTTTAAATGATGAAGATAGATTAAATAAAGTTTTAGAAAATAATATAGAAAGCACTAACAATATTAGTTCAGTTATAAAACTTGCACGAGAATATATTATAAATAATTTTAATAAAAATATATCTTTAAAGACAGTAGCAGATGAAGTATTTTTGAGTCAGAATTATTTATCAGAATTATTTAGGAAGGAAATGGGAGAAGGGTTTTATGATTTTCTTTCTAAATATAGAATAAAAAAAGCAAAAGAGATTCTGCTTACAACTAATTTGAAAGTTTATGAAATTGCGCAAATGGTAGGCTATAATGATTCAATAACATTTGGAAGGGCATTTAAGAAAATGACAGGAACGACACCTAATAATTTTAGAAACAATAGATAAAGTTTGAAAATATTTATTGTTAGCGAAAGAAAGGTGAAGTGAGGAATGTGCTAAAAAAGATAAATAAAATGTGGATATTGATATTATTATCTGTGACATTTTTGATTATACAAATTGTAGCATTAAGTGAAGGGCTAAGGTATGGAAAAGATGAGAATGTTGGTAATGAATTAAGTGGAGAAATATATTTTGTAAGTAACAGAATTGATAAGAGTAAAGAATTAGATGAATTGATTGAAGAATTTGAAAAAATACATCCCAATGTACATGTTAAATTAGAATTAATGGGCGATGTAGAAGAAATATTGCAGAGAAAGGCTGCTGTTGGAGATTTACCTGATGTAACGATTATTCCAGATAGCATAGATAAAAATGAACTTTCAAAGTATTTTATTCCTATTGATGATTTAGGATTTAGTAAAGATAATATATATAATTATTCCAATGGATTAGGTAATGATAATACATTGTACGGTGTTACAACATCTATAATGTGGAATGGGGTAATATATAATAAAAATATATTTAAAAATTTAGGAATTGACGAGCTGCCTAGTAATGAAGAAGAATTTTTTGAAATCTGCAGCAAAATTAAAAAAAATAATATTATACCTATTGCATTAAATTACAGACAATCATGGATAATGAATATGTGGATTAATACAGTACCATACTTATACGATTATGGTATTGAAGATAAATTAATAAAAGGAACATCAGATATTTTACAAGAAAATGGAGAGTTTAATAAATCCTTAAATCTAGCTAGGAAAATATATAGATATGGATATTGTGAAGAGGATATTTTAAATTATGACTGGGCACAATGTAAAGATGATATAATTAATAATAAAATTGCAATGATTATATGGAATTCGAACTTTATTAATCAGTTATATGAATCTGGTATGGATGTGGGCAGTCTAGGTATGTTTCCAATACCAGAGACAAATGTTATAGAAATAGTTGGAGATTATAAATTCGGAATTAGTAAAAATACAAAATATCCAGAAGCAGCTAAAGAATTTTTGAAATTCATATTTCAGGATGATAGGTATGCGAAGGCTGTAAATATTACATCAAGTCTGAAAAAAAGTGAAGAAACTAAAGACATGATATCAGATTTAAGCATATTTAATATGCCTATAATTTTTCAGGCGGATATAATATCAAACGGTGAGAGTGGAAATGATGTACATGAAAAGTACACATATTTAAAAAAGAGTGTTGGTTTAAACTATAATTTTGTTCAGAATTATATAACATGTGATGATTGTAGAGAAGT
>JBJEJM010000019.1:21808-23218 GCA_051878075.1 Clostridium sp.
TAAGGAGGTTTAGTATGGCAGCTATATCACTTAAGCATATAGAAAAAACTTATCCAGGAAATGTGAAGGTTGTTTCAGATTTAAATTTAGAGATTAAAGATAAGGAATTTGTAGTATTGGTTGGACCTTCAGGCTGTGGCAAGTCTACTACATTAAGAATGATTGCAGGTCTTGAAGAAATTACTGGTGGAGAATTATATATTGGAGGAAGATTAGTTAATGAAGTAGCTCCGAAAGAACGAAATATTGCAATGGTTTTTCAAAATTATGCATTATATCCTCATATGACAGTATATAAAAATCTGGCATTTGGATTGGAATTGGCTAAAGAAAATAAGAAGGTTATAGATCAAAAAATAAAGAAAGTAGCAAAAGATTTGGATATTGAATATTTATTAAATCGTAAACCTAAAGCACTTTCTGGAGGACAAAGGCAGCGTGTAGCTGTTGGACGAGCTATGGTTCGTAATCCTGCTGTATTCTTATTTGATGAACCACTTTCAAATTTAGATGCAAAGCTCCGTGGAGAAATGAGAACGGTAATAAAACAATTACATGAAAAGTTACAGACAACATTTGTATATGTAACACATGATCAGGTTGAAGCAATGACTATGGCTGACAGAATAGTTGTTATGAAAGATGGATATATCCAGCAAAGTGACGTTCCGCAAAAATTATATGATTATCCATGCAATAAGTTTGTTGCAGGCTTTATAGGATCACCACAAATGAATTTTTTTGATTGTATTATTGAAAAGGAGAATAATCAATTTTATTTAAATTTTTGTGGTTATAAGATATATTTACCTGATCATAAAAATAAAGAAGGAAAACTTGAAAGTTATGTAGGTAAATTAGTTACAGCTGGAATAAGACCTAATAATATATCTATAAAAGATAGTGATTATGCAATAAGTGGAAAGATTGAATTAAAAGAATTAATGGGATCAGAATCATATATATATGTCAAGGTTAATAATACTAGATTCACAGTAAGAACAGTTGGAAGTTTTGAATGTAATTTTAATCAATTAATTAAATTAGAGTTTAATTCAGATAAAATTCATATTTTTGATAAAGAAACTACAAAAACAATTATAAATTAAAAATATATGGAGTGATAAAAATGTTAAGGTTTTTAGCACCTGACTATTCAAAAGCAGGGTCAGGTATAGATAGAAATGCGCCTAAAAAGACAGGCCTTCCATTATTGATAGAAATACTTTCACGTGAATTTACTACTCTTTTTAAATTAAACTTTATATGTTTAATCTTCTGTATTCCAATAATTACAATAGGACCATCAATGGGGGCATTAACAAGTGTAACCTTAAAAATGGTTAAAGATGAACCTGTAGACTGGTTTTATGATTTTAAAGAAGCATTTAAGAAAAATTGGAAGCAGTC
>JBJEJM010000019.1:23318-33410 GCA_051878075.1 Clostridium sp.
TATGGTCCAATAAAAAATAACATAATACGATGAATGTAAATCAATTATTTAATTAAGATATTAATCTAAAATCTTAGTGACAGGGTTTTTAGATAAATATATATTGGAAATTATTAAGTTGTAAAGAAAAGGGGTATGTAAAATGAAATTTACTAAATGGATGGCATTAGCAATTGCTGGAGTAATGGCTATGACTTCAATAGTTGGTTGTGGAAGCGGTGGAGAAGATAGTACAGCTGCCAGTTCTTCAAAAGCGAATAAATTAACAGTTTTAACCCATAGAACTGATATGGATGCAGTATTTAAAACATATGCTGAAGAATTTGAAAAAGAACATGATGGTATTACTGTTGAATTTGAAAATTTAAATGATTATCAAAATAATATTTCAACAAGAATGGGAACTAATGACTATGGTGATGTTCTTATGATACCTGCTAACATAACAAAAGATAAATTTAAAGATTTCTTTGAACCTATTGGAACATATGATGAATTATCAGAAAAGTATGGATATCTATCTGATGTAAATGTAGATGGAACAATTTATGGATTATCAACAGGAGTAAATGCAAATGGATTTATATATAATCAGGAAGTTTTTGATAAGGCAGGAATTACTGAACTTCCAAAGACACCTGAAGAATACATTAATGATTTAAAACAGATTAAAGAAAAATGTCCAGATGTAATTCCTTATTATACAAACTATAAAGATTCATGGGTATTAACAACATTCACAAATGGTATTGAAATTTCAATGTCTGGAGATCCAGATTATTTAAATAAGATGATATATAACAAAAATGAATTTTTGCCGGGATCAGTAAGTTATACATCTTTAAAACTTCTATATGATGCAGTAGAAAATAAATGTGTTGAAGAAGATCCAATGACTTCTGACTGGGAGTATTCAAAACAAGCAATGGCAGATGGTAAAATCGGAGTTATGTGCTTAGGATCATGGGCTATTGATCAAATTAGAGTAAAATCACAGACTCCAGAAAATATTAAGTTTATGGCAGTTCCAAATATGAATGATGGAAAACAGACTATTCAAGTTGCAGCTGACTATAGAATGGGTATAAATAAAAATTCTGCAAATAAAGAATTAGCTAAAGAATTTGTTAAATTCTTTGTTGAAAGGTATCCAAAAGATTCAGATATGTTGTCATCATTAAAAGGAACTGAATTACCAGATTTTTTACATGTTGATGAAAATACACAATTAGTAGAAGTACAAACTCAAACAACTCAGCAGGCAAAAGATTTTGATGCAGTACAAAAAGAATCATTAATCAGTCTTAGCGATCCTACATGGATTAAAACAATAGTTGAAATTGGACTTGGAAATTCAAATCAAAGTTTTGATGATTATATGAAATTAGTAAATGAAAACTGGGTTAAAGGAATTGATTCATTAGAGAAATAATCACCCATTAGATTGTGATATCAAGAAAAGGTGATATTTATTATTTAGAGTATAAATATCACCTTGTACTAAATTAAGTAAAGAGGTGTTATTTATGACGACAAATTTAGAAAAAATTGATGCTATACACAGTCTTTCTAAAAAACCAAAGCGAAGGTTAAGTTTTTCATCATTACCATATAAAAAGCAGAAAATTATAATTTCAATATTATTTTTAATGGTTCCAGTATTACTACTTACAGTATTTACTTACTTACCAGCTATAACTATGGCAGGATATAGTTTTACTGATTGGGATGGTATAAGCAAGGTGAAGAATTTTGTAGGACTTAAAAATTATAAGACAATTTTTAGTGATGTAAAATATTTTGAACCCTTATTTGTTAGTATTTATTACTTAATAGCATCATTTGTACAGATAGCTTTAGGAGTAGGAGTAGCTTATTTAGTTTCATTTGGATGCAGGGGTTCAAATATATTTAAAAGCATATACTTTTTCCCATCATTAATAAATAGCGTTGCAATAGGATTCATATTCATATTTTTCTTAAGACCAGGAAGCACTTTGGATACAGTATTAAGTGTATTACATCTAGATGGTTTAATACATCTTTGGCTTCAGGATCCTAAAATCATAAATGTATCTATGGCAGGAGTTTCTGTATGGAGATATGTAGGATATAACATAGTAATGTTTGCAGCAGCAATGGCTTCAATATCACCAGATATATTAGAAGCAGCAAGAGTTGATGGAGCAAACAGATGGCAGCAATTAATTCATATAATTATTCCAGGAATATCAACAATTTTAGGATTACAGTTATTCTTAGCTTTAACTGGTGCAATATCAGCATTTGAAACACCATATATAATGACTGGTGGTGGTAATGGAAGTATGACATTTATAATTCAGACAGTAAATTATGCATTTAATAATCACAGAGTAGGACTTGCATCAGCAATGGCAATGATATTATTAGCACTCTGCATAATAATAGTGAGCATTCAAAAGCTGGTATTTAGAAAAAAGGAGGTTTAGAAAATGAGTGTAAAAAAGCTTACAGTACAAGGCTTAATATATGAAGTGTGTAAATATACATTTTTGATATTATTAGCTGCTATATTTATATTGCCAATATTAACTGTATTTTTTGCAGCATTTAAAACAGGAACTGAATACATGTCAACAAGTGTATTAACATTGCCTAAATCTTTCTTGAATTTTGATAATTTTATAAAAGCTTTTAATGATGGAAATATGTTAAATGGATTTAAAAACACAGTTATTATAATGTTTTTTTCATTAGCAGGTTCAGTATTAACTGGATCAATGTCAGCTTATATATTTTCAAGATTTAAAACTAAAGTCAGCAGATTTGTAAATGGCATGTATCTTGTAGCAGTTATGATTCCAGCAATAGCAACACAAGTTGCAACATTTCAGATTATATCATCATTGGGATTGTTTAATACAAGACTTGCACCAATAATTCTTTACTTAGGAACAGATATAATGACAATTTATATATTCTTGCAGTTTTTAGACAATATTTCAATTTCGTTAGATGAATCAGCAATTATAGATGGAGCAAATTATTTTCAGATATTCTTTAAAATAATACTGCCATTATTATCACCAGCAGTAGTAACAGTATTAATAACTAAAGGAGTGAGTTTATATAATGACTTTTATACTCCATTTCTTTATACACCAAAAGCAGATTTATTAACATTATCAACAACATTATTTAAGTTTGTAGGTCCTTTTGGTGCACATTGGGAAATCATTTCAGCAGGAATTATAGTAGTAATGATTCCAACACTTATTATATTCTTAACATTGCAGAAACAGATATATAGTGGATTAGTTTCAGGATCGGTAAAAGAATAGAATAATAAATTTTTGAAAATTAATAGATAAGAGTTGATTAAATTCATATCTTTTGATTATAATTTTATTGAAGACCATAAGTTTTCATCCATAAAAAGAAAAATATGTATAGATAAAAAGGAGATACAACGATGACAAGAATTTTAGGCGATAATTTACCAAATATTCCATGGCAGGACAAGCCACAGGGATTTAATGGACCAATCTGGAGACATACTGAAAATCCTGTAATAGGAAGAAATCCAGTTGAAGGGGTAGCAAGAATATTTAATAGTGCTGTTGTACCTTACAAAGGAGAATTTATAGGAGTATTCAGAGGAGAAACTATAAATGGAAAACCACATATTTATTTAGGACATAGTAAAGATGCAATTAACTGGACTTTTGATAAAGAAAGAATTAACTTTGTAGATGAAGATGGAAAACCATATCAACCAATTTATGCATATGATCCAAGACTTGTTAAAGTTGAAGATGCATATTATGTGATCTGGTGTGGAGACTTTGATGGTGCAGCAATTGGAATTGCAAGAACAACAGATTTTAAAACATTTGTAAGACTTGAAAATCCATTCCTTCCATTTAACCGTAATGGTGTATTATTCCCTAGAAAGATTGACGGAAAATACGTTATGTTATCAAGACCAAGTGATAATGGACATACTCCATTTGGAGATATATTTTTAAGTAAAAGTCCAGATTTAAAATACTGGGGTGAACACAGACTAGTTATGCAGAAAGGTGGAAACGGCTGGTGGCAGTCAATTAAAATAGGATGTGGTCCAGCTCCAATAGAAACAGATGAAGGATGGTTAATATTCTATCATGGTGTTACTGGTACTTGTAATGGATTTGTATATTCAATGAGTGCGGCAATTTTAGATAAAGAATGTCCATCAAAAGTATTATATAGAGCAGGAAGCATAATGATGACTCCAGAAGAATGGTATGAGGAAAGAGGATTTGTACCAAATGTTGTTTTCCCATGTGCAGCATTAACAGATGCTGAAACAGGAAGAATTGCAATATATTATGGAGCTGCTGATACTTATGTTGGACTAGCATATACTACAATAGATGAAACTGTTAAGTTTATAAAAGAAAATAATGAACTTATTGGTTCAGATGGAACTGAAGGAAGAATATAGAGCTTCCTATATTATAAATAACAAGGAATTCGAGGTATAATTCGAATTCCTTTTATGTATTATAAAAAAATATGACAAAAAGATTAAAAAAATACTATGATAATGTAAAGGTTTAGAATATAATAAATTTAGTATAATTTATATAAAATTGAGGGAAAATAAAATGAGCATTAATTTAAATAAAGAAATTATAAAAAAATCTTTAATTCATAAAGGAGACATTTCAAGGATAGTAAAGATATATGAAAAAGCAGAAAGAGGAGAAGATATAACTATAGCATTTCTTGGAGGATCAATAACTCAAGGATGTAATTCAACAGTTTATGAAAAATGTTATGTGGAACTTGTGACTAAATGGTTTAAAAATAAGTTCTCAAATATAACTATCAATAGCATAAATGCTGGAGTAGGTGCTACGGGGTCATTGATAGGTGTTCATAGAGCTGAAGAACAGGTTTTGAAATATAATCCGGATATAGTTTTTGTGGATGCAGCTGTAAATGATAAGAATGAATTTTATTGCAAGGTATCTTATGAAAGTGAGATTAAAAAGTTATTAAGCAGCAAATGTCAGCCGGCAGTTATTGAAGTATTTATGACTATGGTGGATGGAGTTAATGTTCAGGAACAGCAGATAAAAATAGGGAAAAATTATAATCTTCCAATGATAAGCTTTAGAGAAACTGCGAAGGCATTAGTAGATGAATATAATTTTAAATGGAGTGATCTGCTTTCGGATGAAGTTCATCCTAATGATGATGGACATGAAATAATATGTTGTTTATTAACTGATTTCCTAGAAGAAGTATATAAAGAATATTATCCTTTTAAAGAAAATATTGAAGTGGTAAATAGCCTATTAGAAAAACCATGTGTATATGGTGATAGATATATAAATGGAAGGATATTAAGCAATAAAGATATAGTTCCAAAAGAAATTATAGGATTTATGGAAGATGAAAAGGGATTTCAGGTATTTCAAAATGGATGGCAGTTTAAAAGTGATTACAGCAGAAAAGGAAAGCTTGTTTTTGAAGTAAAGTGTAAAAATTTAATTTTATTATATAAACAAATAATTTCAGATAAAGCTGGGAAGTTTATAGTAAGTGTGAATGGAAAAGATGGAATAACAATAGATACTTATTTTAAAGATGGCTGGGGAGATCGCAGCGTAACTGCTATTTTAGAAGAAAGTGATGAAATTAAAGATTATAAAATTGAAGTTGAAGTAATTGAAGAGGAGAGAGAACAAATAATTACTATACTTGGATTAATGGTTTCTTAAAATAGGGCGTGACAATATATATGGTATAAATTGATGAATTTATACCATATTAAACATATTGGAATATAACCAAATTTTATACATAAGTTACATAATAATATAAAAATGATATATTTTAAAAGATTAAAATATAATATATAAGAATAAAAGGTATATCTTTTATTGACAAAAGTCTAATCAAAATATATAATATCTATTGAAAACGAAATCAAAAAACTAAGGAGGAAATTTTTATGAATATTTATTTAGTATGTAATGCAGGAATGTCTACATCAATACTAGTATCAAAAATGCAGGAGGAAGCAAAAGCACAAGGAATAGATGCACATATAGAAGCATTCTCAGTAGAAGTATTAGATCAAAAAGCAGGAGAAGCAGATGTTCTTTTATTAGGACCACAAATAAGACATATGTTATCAGATGTTGAAAATACAGTTGCTGGAAGATGTCCAGTTGGTGTAATCGATATGAGAGATTACGGTTTAATTAATGGAAAAGCTGTTTTAGAAAAAGCTATGGAAATGGCTAATAAGTAATATAAACAAAAGATAGGTATATTAATTGTATAATTAAGTGAGGAAGTACAAATGAATAATATTATTTCTAAAATAGAAAAAATGATGATGCCTATTGCAGCTAAGATTTCAGGTAATAAGTATCTGTTAGCTATGAGAGATTCATTTTCTACAATATTACCATTCATGATTGTTGGTTCGATATTCGGAATAATCAACTGGGTTGTTTTAGATCCAACAGGTACTATAATGGGCGAAAGCGGATTAAATTTAGGGCATATTATAACTGGTTTATCTGGTGAAGAATATTTAGCATCAGGATTTGTAGCTGGGCTTGCTAAGGGACAACAGTTATGTGCTTTGGTTACAACTATTGGTTTTGATGTATTCTCGTTATTATTAGTAATTGCATTTTCGTATAGATTAGGTGGTATATGGGGTGGAGATCAATTTACAACTGCTTTAGTTGGTCTTTCAGCATTCCTTATAGTTACACCTCAAAGTGTTGAAAACGTTGGAGGATTTAGTACAGCTTATTTTGGTAATAAAGCAGTATTAACAGGAATAGTAGTAGCAACAGTTGCAAGCTGGATATTTGTTAAATTAGCTAAAAATGATAAATTAACAATCAAAATGCCAGCTAGTGTTCCACCGGCAGTATCTAAATCGTTTGCAGCATTAGTTCCAGTAGGAATAACTTTAGGTGGATTTGCATTATTCTCGGCATTATTAATATGGTTCAGCCAGCCAGCATTAAATGATTTAATATATATGGCTATTCAAGCACCATTAATGGGATTCTCTCAAGGAATTGGATTCTCATTACTTTACCAATTCTTAGTTTGGTTCTTCTGGTGGTTTGGAATTCATGGACACAATGTTACAGCAGCAATAGCAAACTCAGTTTACATGCCAGCTCAATTAGCAAATCAAACTGGTGAAGCAGCATATATCTTCAGTAACGGATTCTTCGAAGCTGGATTAATGCAGGTAATGGGATTAGTTATAGCAATCTTAATATTCTCTAAGAAAGAAGATTTAAGAGCAGTAACAAAAGTTGGAGCTCCAGCTATGCTGTTCAATATTCAAGAACCATTAGCTTTTGGATTACCAATAGTTTTAAATCCAATGTTAATGATTCCATACATAGTAGCACCACTTGTTAATACAGTTATAGGATGGGCAGCAATAACATGGCTTGGATTCCCAGTATTCAGATTTGCAGTACCTTGGACAATGCCTTTATTCTTTGGAGGATTAGTAGGAACAGGATCTGTTATGGGAGGAGTGCTACAACTTATCTGGTTAGCAGTAGATGTTGTAATATATGCACCATTCGTTATAGCAATGAATAGAAGCAAAGAAGCTTAGAATATAAAAATAATAAGTATATAAATAATAAGAATATGAATCAATATAATATAATTAAAAATAATTCTCTTATATAAGTATGTAATTATTTTAATTAAGAAAATTGATTCATATTCATTATACAATGGAGGAGAAACAACAATGGATGAAAAATTAATAGAACAATCAATGGAATTAATATTATGTGCAGGTAACGGAAAATCAATGGTAATAGAAGCCGTTAAAAATTTAATGAATGACGGAGACGTTGAAAAAGCTAAAACTCAAATTGCAGAAGCAGGAAAAGAAATTGGAAAAGCACATGAAATTCAAACTGCTTTACTTCAAGCTGAAATGGGTGGAGAAGTATATGATAAGCCTATACTTTTAATACATGCTCAAGATCATTTTATGAATGCATTAACAATCAGAGATATGGCAAGTTTAATGGTTAATATGTTTGAAAGGTTTGAAAAGAATGCAAAATAGTATTCAATCTGAAGATGAGCATACTTTAAACTGTTCTAGTAGAAGAGTTATTGCTTTACTAATAGATTATGCGGCTTATTATATTATTTATGTATTGATGATTATAGCTTTTTATGTAAACAAATTTGGAGGAGTACCAGAAGTATCAACAGATGCACTTTTTAATAGTGTTTTTTCAGAAGTGATACAGACTCCTGCATTCAGTCTTATGTTTTTAGGTGTTGTATTAATTTGGGAAATAATTATTCCGTTGATTAATAACGGTCAGTCTATATCTAAAAAGATAGTAAAAATAAGAATTAATACATTGAACAATAAAAAGATAAGTTTAGTTTGGAGAGGTATAATTAAGCTAATCATATTAAATCCATATGGAATAGTTGCATATTTAATAGGCAGCAGCATAAATAAATCTTATATAAACGTAATATCTAATATATTGAGTGTTATATTCATTATATCTGTAATTATGTTCTTTAAAAATAAAGAAAGTTTACATGATAGAATAGCAAAAACTTTTGTTAGCGCGTCTATATAATATAATTTGTAAAGCTGTATGATAATTTTAAATTGAATAAAGTTAATTTGAAATAGGATTTTTTATATAAACTGTTGTTGTTTTTGTTGAAAAATCCTATTTATTATTTTTAAATATAAAATTAAACATGAATATTTAGTTTGATTAATAGAATATATGCTTATATGAATTATTAAAAATAAACAAAAATTAATAAAAATAAACAGTATTACAGATTATAAAAAAAGATTAATGAAAAATGGTAAAAAGTATTATAATTAAACCATATGTAAATTTATAGGTTAATAATAATAATAATAATTATTATTATAAGTTAAGTGAATTTAGGCTATTCATATATAGTAAGTATTATGTGTTTTGGAAAGACATACTCTATTAAATGTACTTTTAAAATAGTTAATTTTTAATTTAAAAATATATAGAATAAAGTTTTTTGTAAATGTTTATATGATCAATTATAAGGTGGGATTAATGATATGAAAAATTACATGGTATTCGATATTGGTGGAAGTTCAGTAAAATGGTCTGTAATTGATAGATCTGGTGAAATTATAGAAAAAGGCAGCATTGGTGTTGCAGAAAATATTAATGATTTTTTTGCTAATTTAGCTAAAATAACAAATGATATGAAAGAAAAATATGAAGTATGTGGAATAGCTATTAGTGCTCCAGGGGCAGTAGACTGTGAAACAGGAATTATAGGTGGAGCTAGTGCTATTCCTTATATCCATGGACCAAACTTTAAAACAGAATTAAAAAATCTTACAGGTCTTAATGTAGAAATTGAAAATGATGCTAATTGTGCAGCACTTGGAGAATGTTGGCTTGGAGCAGGAAAAGAAAATAAAGATTTAGCATTTGTTGTTTGTGGATCAGGAATCGGTGGAGCTATAGTAAAAGATAAAAAGATTCATTCAGGAATTCACAAACATGGAGGAGAATTTGGATATTGTTCTTTCAATTATAGATTTGATGACAACGGAACACCAAGATTCGTAACATGGAGCCAGGGTGGAGCTACAGCAGGATTAGCTAACAATGTTGCAGTGCGTAAAGGTTTAGAAAAAGGAAGTATAAATGGTGTAGAAGTTTTTGAAATGTGTGAAAAAGGAGACGAAATTGCAATTCAAGAAGTAAATAAATTCTATTATAATATGGCAATAGGTATTTACAATATTCAATATATTTATGATCCAGAAGTTGTTGTTATTGGTGGTGCAATAAGTGAGAGAGAAGATTTTATTGATGAAATAAATAAGAGATTTGAGTATATGATGTCATCAGAATGCGAACTTGAAGGAATTATAAAGCCAGTAGTTAAAAGATGTGTTTATGGAAATGATGCAAATAAATTAGGAGCATTATACAATTATCTTCAAAGAACTTCAGAACTTTAATATTTAAGAAGAAATCCCTTAGGGGATTTCTTTTATTGAAAAATATT
>JBJEJM010000020.1:0-17851 GCA_051878075.1 Clostridium sp.
TTATCTATATCTAATGAAATACTTCCAGATGGTTTTGTTATAAATGTAATTGCTCCATTATCAAGACATTCTAATGTAAGTTCTGACCCTTCACTTGTTGCACTGCTAAGCATAATTATAGGATAAAATGCACCTCTCTTCTTGAGTTCTTTTAACGTTGAAAGTCCATCTAGATACTTCATATGAACATCTAATGTTATTATATCTGGATTTAGCTTATCTACTTTTTCAACTAACTCACGTCCATCTCTAAGTTTTGCAATTACTTCAAAGCTTGGTTCAGATTCTATCATATCTGATATTGCCATCCTCATAAAAGCTGAATCATCTACAACTATAACTTTTACTTTATCCATTATCGCTACCTCGCTATATCTCAATTATGTTTTTTCCAACAATCTTAAGTGTTACTTTTCCATCACCAGTTTCAACTATCATTGTTCTCCCTTTGTTTCCCCCAGTATCTTCTGCTATTATGGGTATTCCAGATTCTTTAAGTATCTTTCTTACAGCTTCAGTATTTCTTTTACCTATATCACTTATAATACTTTTATCACTAAATTTGAACATAGCTGCTCCTCCAGCAATCTTAGCAACTATATCCTTTTTTTTACACCCTTGTTTCTCCATTTTTTCAATGAGCATGGGAATAGCTGAATCTGCAAATTTCATAGGATTCAATACATTTTTAAATTGAGTGCTGTCAGGAAGCATGATATGTGAAAGACCTGCTACTTTTAATTTTCTATCATATAAAGCAATTCCTATACAAGAGCCAAGACCTATTGTCATTATTGTACCAGGATCAAGAACCAGGTTTAAATCAGCTATACCAACTTTAATCTCATTAATACCCATTTCTTCCCCCCTAAAAAATATTATCTTCATCCTCTATAGATAATATTTTTTCTAAATCTAATAATATTACTATATTGCCTTCAAGCTTAATAAGCCCCCTTATATATTTTCGCTCTGATGTAGCCGTTATATCTGGCGCACTTTCAATAGTTGTTTCATCAATATCTGTTACCTCATAGACGTTATCAACAATTATTCCAAACTTCTTTTCCTGTTTCTTTACAACAATTATTTTTTTTGCTTCATAATCATTATTTTCACCGATTTTAAATTTCTTTGCCAAATTGATAATTGGAAGTATTTTTTCCTCATAATTAATTACCCCTTCTACAAAATCAGGTGCTTCTGGAAGTGCTGTAGGCTGCTCATATCCTAGTATTCTTTCAACTTCTGTTATATCCGCTGCATAATGTTCCCCACATAATTCAAAAATAATTATCTTATTGTTATCTAATCCCATTTTTATATCCTCCTATAAAAGTAATTTCTCAATAACTATATCACCTATACTGTCCAAATAGGCTCTAACATTCTTTGATGACTTTTCAAGTACTAACTGTTTTTCTCCAAAGCAGAATATTGTATTGCTGTATGCTATATCAGCCGTTATAATTCCTTCTCTTGGTACTTTTAATACTGTATTTACGCCAGCTTCACTTCCTACTGATTTTAATTTTATTTCTTTTCCAGCAGAAAGTACCCCTCCTCTACATACAGAATTATAAGAAGTAAATTCAATATTTTTTGATGCAGTTATTTCTGAAGTATATTGACCTTTTCCCCTAATAATAATACTTCCCATGGATTCTACCTTTGATCCCTGAATATATTCTGCATATACTCTTGCATCATACATTTCAAGTCTCTTAAGATTGTCTTCTTCATCTTCCAATAAGTCAATAAATTCTAATAATTCTATTTTATCAGTTATATTTAGGGGTCCAAAGCCAATTATTTTATTATTAATAAACATTGCTATTGGTGAATCTTTCTTATATTCACCTTCTTTTAACAACTGATTGCATAATGATATTAAAGAAGTATATTTATTTTCTATCAATACTTTTGCAAGTTCTCCAACATTTCTTGAACCAAGTAAATTATTTTCTGTAACTTGAATTAAAGCAGAATATAACTCCTTAATAATACTTTTTATATTATCTAAGATTAAAAGATTTTTTTTCTTATTTATAATATTTTCACCAGCAATAATTGTTGAATTCAAAATATTTCCTTCAACAACAATATTACTTGATGCTTTTATTGTAGCAGAATCTACATTACCTCCTACAAAAACATTATTTCCTGAAATTACCTCCATACCCTCTTCAACTGTTTTTTCCACTTCCACATCAGCTACAAAATTCACATTACCAGTAGCTAAATTTACCTCATTAACTTTATAAACTTCATTTACCTTAAATATATTTAATTTAAATGAAGGTTTTCCTTCTCTTACAGCTATTACTCTGCCATTTTCATATTTGCAGCCATCACCTATTTTAAATTTAACTCCTGAATGAATTTTTCTTTTTACTTCATTACCTAATACATCTTTTCCATCTTTGCCTTCTTGAGCAGGTATTATCTTAGCTATATCTTCACCTGGTTTTACTGTTGCTAATAAAAATCTATTTCTATAATCGATTGTATCCTGTGTATCTGCAATTTCTTGAAGCTGATCATAATCCCTAAATAATATTTCTATTTTTTCTGGAATTCCCTCAACTGCTTGTACTCCTTTTGCAATTAACACATTATTTACTTCATTTTCATTGCATACTTCTTCAATTTTTTCATCAAGTATCCCAAATACAATATTTTTTTCACGAAGAGCTTCTTTTACTTGATTTGGTGTTATTTTAGGTGCAAACTCTTGTTTAACAATAACTCTATTTAATACCAGATTTTTACTAAGCCCACTATCTTCAAGCTCATACGTATTGTGCGGTATTGATTGTATTGTTATATATGCTTCCATCTTATCTTTAGATATTGAAATCTTCATTGATTGTGATGGTTCTGGATCTCTCTTGATAATGTACTTAATCTCATCAGATTCTTTAGCCCCTTGAATAAAATTTGTTTTTACTCCGTTATAAAATAAGTCTACTCCTTCACATGATTTAATAGTGATTACTCCATCTTTGTCATCTGATGATTTTACAGATATTATGCCATTTCTTATTTCAGCACCATAACTAATATTCTTTTCTGCATAATTAATTTCTTCACTAGATACGGCTTTTTCTTTATTTTTAATTTCTATGGTTACTATTTTTCTTAAAAATTTCCTTTCCTCTTTGATAACTGTATATTCTATGTTATCTTTGCTAATACCTAATGCTTCAGATGCTTTATTTAAGCACTGTTCAATGCTTCCTGCTGAAAATACTAAATTCATAATTAATCCCCCATAAAAATACTTATTTATTTTAGTATACCACAGGAAAATATTTATTTATATCAAATTCTTCTATTTTTTACTATTTATTTTATTTACATACATTTTTATCTCTTTATTGTAATTATCTGCGATTGTTTTAATCACACTATTCTGAGCATTAAATTTTGTATTATTAACTTGATTAATTGGAAGTACTTTAGGAGAAGTTCCTGAAATAAACATTCCATCAAGTTTATCAATTTCTTTGAAGCTATATTCTTCTTCAAGAACTGTTATACCAATTCTCTTTGCAATATCGATTATCTCTCCTCTTGTTACTCCTGGAAGAACAGCTTTCACTGGTGATGTAATTAACGTTTCTCCTCTAACCATAAAAATATTAGACTTGCTGCCTTCAGTAATAAAACCATTTCTATCTACTAATATAGCTTCATAAGCTCCTTCTTTCTTTATTTCTTCATTCACTTTACTTCTAAAATCATCATTTACTATTTTGGCATTAGGATTAGTTCTTTCTCCAAAATACAAAATAGTTTTTACACCTTTTTCATATAATTCTTCATCAGGATATGAATGATCAATAAAAAATACTTTTAATTCTTTTGATTTTAAACCATATGTAAGCTTGATATTTCCAATGGTTTTATTTTCTTTTTTAATTACATTATTTATCTTATCATATACTTCTTCAGTTTCTAATGGAAATTCCTCTCCAACAAGATTAAATGAATTTTTCATTCTCTTTATATGTGATTCTAAAAAAATAGGTACTCCATCAATTATTCTTATTACTTCATAAACTACCTTTTCTTCCATTTTAAATACGCCCCATTTCTATTTCCATCTTAATATTTCTATTTCATCATACTTCTTTTTATAATTAATTAAGTATGGATTTCCCACTAAATCTAATAATGGCTTATCTGACAATGAATCAGAAAACATATATGATTTACTAAAATCTACTTTTATATTATTTTCCGTTAAGTATGTTTTTAATCTTTTTACTTTTTCTTCCCCCTTACAATTTTCACCATCCATTTGTCTTACAAAAATTCCATTTTCAATTTTAAATTTAGTCCCAATTATAACATCAACTTCTTTAATATCATAAAATTCATTAAGATAAAATTCTGGCGATGCTGATATAAGGTAAATATCACACCCTTCACTTTTTAATTTTTTCATCATATCCAGCGCATCTTTATATAGGATTTTCTTCAATCTATCATTATAAAATCCTTTAACCATTTTAGCTAAATCTTCTTCTTTTATATTTTCGAGAAATTTTAAACTGCCTTCCTTAACTTTTTTCTCATCATAAAATTTTATAAGATATAAAAAACCACAATATAATGCTCTCGGAAGAAATCTTATATTTCTTTTATCCTTTTTAATCACATATTTAATTAACTCCATAAGAGTTTCTTTTCTAGTGATTGTGTAGTCTATATCAAATATAGCAAGTTTTTTCACTTTTGATGCCACCTTCATCTATAATTTTAGATATTACCATATTTATTTCTAATTTATATGTTACAAAAATAATTGAAATATAACAAGATAATATTTAAAAAAAATATCATATTTTGATTTATTTAAAATTTTTCCGACATTAATCAGCAAAAACATTTCACACATAAATACTAATATTGAATATTTAGTTATTTTTTCTTATTATATTATTATATAATATAAAGAACCAAATAAGACTCACATAATTATTATGTGAGTCTATTACAATCATGCATACTACTTTATTTTGTTTAAAAATGCTTCTATTCTATTAATTCCTTTTTCTATAATATCCATTGAAGTTGCATATGATAATCTAATATATCCTTCTAATCCGAAACCTGCTCCTGGTATAACAGCAACTTTTTCCTCATCAAGAAGAACTTTAGCAAAATCTAATGAATCTTTAATTTCCTGACCGTTAAATGAAGTGTTTAAATATGATGAAATATTAACCATAATATAAAAAGCTCCACTAGGTCTTATCATTGAAACTCCATCAATATTATTTAATCTGTCTATCATAAAGTTTCTTCTCTTTTCAAATTCTTTTATCATTTTTCTTAAGTCTTCTACTGGACCATTTAATGCTTCAATAGCTGCATATTGTGCAATTGTATTTACATTAGATGTCATATGACTTTGAATACTTGACATCAATTTTGTAATTTCTTTAGGAGATGCTGCATAGCCAAGTCTCCATCCTGTCATAGCATATGTTTTAGATACTCCATTAATAACTATAGTTCTGTCATAAGCATCTTTACTTAATGAAGCTATACTTATATGCTTTTCTCCATCATAAATCAATTTTTCATATATTTCATCTGATACTATTAATAAATTATGTTTTTTGGCAAATTCAGCAATTTCCTCTAACTCTTCTTTATTATAAATTGTTCCAGTAGGATTGTTTGGACTATTTATTAAAATGGCTTTAGTTTTATCAGAAACTGCTTTTTCAAGATCTTTAACTGTATATTTATAATTATTTTCTTTAGTTGTCTCTACAAAAACTGGAACTCCATCTGCTAACTTAACTAATTCAGGATAACTAACCCAATATGGAACTGGTATTAATACTTCATCACCTGGATTTAAAATTGCCATAAAAGTATTTGCAATACACTGTTTAGCTCCTGTTGAAATTATTATCTGCTCAGGTGAATAGTCCAAATTATTATCATCTTTGAATTTCTTACAAATTACTTTCTTTAAATCTAAAATTCCTCCTGCTGGAGTATACTTAGTTTTTCCTTCATGCATTGCTTTTATAGCTGCATTAATAATATTTTCAGGAGTATTAAAATCTGGTTCTCCAGCTCCAAAACTAACTACATCCACACCTTGCGCTTTTAACTCATTAGCTTTTGCTGTAATTGATAAAGTGATTGATGGACTAATATTTCCTGCTTTATTTGATAATTTCATCGCTTATTCCCTCCAATTATATATGAACAATACTGTAAATTTATACTTTAATTGAAATGCACACAGTACATATGTCAATTCAATAATATTTTTATTCCATATCTAATATTTTATATACATTTAAAATATAACATTATTACTGTTTAATGTAAACTCAAATTTAACAATTATAAATTCAAAAAGGCTTTGAAAGTATGATGTTCACATTACCTTCAAAGCCTGTATTATATTATTGGCCTACTAATTCGTTTTGATAGTAAGCTGAAACTCTTTCAAATTCTTCTTCATCTGGTGACACTAATTCTTCACCTACTAATTTGAATAAGTAAACAGAATTTTCGTTTGGATTTTGAGCTAAATAATATTGATTATCTTCACATTCGAATTCATCAATTATTGGACATGTAATAACATTTCCATTTTCATCTTCTAAATCAATAACAAAGCTTTCATGTTCACCACATCCACATCCGCAGCTATCGTGATCATGTTCATGTCCACCGCATCCACAGTCATGATTGTTTTCTCCGCATCCACAGTCACTACCGCATCCGCACTTTTCTAATTCTTTATCCATTTATTCAACCTCCTTTTGGTTCTTGTATTCATTTTACCCTGTATTAATAAAAATTAAAACCCTTAAAAAAAAATTTTTTAATTTATAATCTGATTTAGCACATAAAAAACCATCCTTATAAAGATAAACTCTATAAGGATGGCTAAACTGATTAAATTCTGCGCATTCTAAGTTCGTTTAATTTTAAAATTATTTTTGATTAGCAAGTTTCTTGTAACCTTCTAATCTAGCCTTAGCGTCAGCATAAGTCTTTTCAAATAATGCTTCTGCTTGTTCTGGGAATGCTTTAGCAAGTGAAGCATATCTAACTTCACCCATTAAGAATTCCTTGAAGTCAGCTGTTGGTTCCTTAGAATCAAGAACGAATGGATTCTTATCAGTTCCAACTAATGTTGGGTTGTATCTATACATTTGCCAATATCCACAAGCAGTTGCTCTCTTAGCTTCTTCCTGGCTATTACCCATACCTATTTTGATACCGTGGTTAATACATGGAGCATAACCAATGATTAATGATGGTCCATGGTAAGCTTCAGCTTCAGCTAATGCTTTAAGAACTTGATTTCTATCAGCACCCATGTTAACTTGTGCTACATATACATAACCATATGTCATAGCCATCATTCCAAGGTCTTTCTTCTTAGTTCTCTTACCAGATGCAGCAAATTTAGCTATTGCAGCAGTTGGAGTAGCTTTAGAAGATTGTCCACCTGTATTTGAGTAAACTTCTGTATCAAATACAAATATATTTACATCTTCGCCTGAAGCAAGAACGTGGTCAACACCGCCGTATCCGATATCGTAAGCCCATCCGTCTCCTCCGAAGATCCATTGAGATCTCTTAACGAAGTATTCTTTCTTTTCTAATATAGCTTTAGCTGCATCTGTTCCTGATTTTTCAAGAGCTTTAACCAAGTTTGCAGCAATTTCTCTAGTGTTAGCACCTTCATTCATGTTGTCTAACCAAGTTTGTAATTCAGCTTTAGCTGGATCATTTGCTTCTATAGCTGCTTTTGCCATTTCAGCAATTTCTTCTCTTTGTGCTTTAACTCCTAAGAACATACCTAATCCATATTCAGCATTATCTTCGAATAAACTATTAGCCCAAGCTGGACCATGTCCATTTTTATTCTTAGTATATGGAGTTGAAGGAGCAGATCCACCCCAAATTGATGAACATCCTGTTGCATTAGCAACCATCATTCTATCACCAAATAATTGAGTTATAAGTTTAGCATATGGAGTTTCTCCACAACCAGCACAAGCACCTGAGAATTCAAGTAATGGTTGTTCAAATTGACTACCTTTAACTGTATTCTTGTTCATTGGATTCTTCTTAGCACTTACATCATGTATTAAGTAATCCCATGCTTCATCTTGTGCAGCTTGAGAAGCTTGTGGTTTCATAACTAAAGCCTTACCTGGAGCTGGACAGATTTGAGCACAGTTTCCACATCCTGAACAATCAAGAGTAGATACAGCCATTGAATAATATAATTTTTCATCGCTCTTTAATGCCTTAGCATCAACTATCTTAGCAGAAGCAGGAGCCTTAGCTTTCTCATCTTCGTTAACTAAGATTGGTCTTATAGCAGCATGTGGACATACTAAAGAACATTGATTACATTGAATACATTTAGAAGCATCCCATTCTGGAACATTAACTGCAATTCCTCTCTTTTCGAAAGCAG
This sequence comes from Clostridium sp., assembly GCA_051878075.1. Classification (GTDB taxonomy): domain Bacteria; phylum Bacillota; class Clostridia; order Clostridiales; family Clostridiaceae; genus Clostridium. Next base: position 8,480 of record JBJEJM010000020.1, read on the forward strand.
CAGTACCAGCTTCGAATGTACCATCTTCCATTCCAGTAAATGCAGATACAGGAAGATTGTCTCCTTCTAATCTGTTCATTGGAATAACTATATCTTTAACGAACTTAGTAGCATGTTTGATTGGAGCTGCTTCTTCATCTTTAGCAGTCTTCCAAGCTTCTGGAATCTTAACTTCGTGTAATGATTCAACACCCTTATCGATAGCAGCGTTGTTCATGTTAACAACTTTTTCACCCTTCTTACCATAAGAAGTTACAACTGCAGCCTTTAAGTATTTAATTGCATCTTCTAGTGGAATTATGTTAGCTAACTTGAAGAATGCAGATTGCATAATCATGTTAATTCTTCCACCAAGGCCAATTTCTTGAGCTATAGCTACGGCATTTAAAGTATAGAACTTAATATTATTGTTAGCTATAAATCTCTTATATGAAGCAGGTAATTCTCTTTCTAAATCTTCATCAGACCAGATTGTATTTAATAAGAATGTTGAACCTGGTTTTAATCCATCTAATACATTGTATTTATGAACATATGATTGATTTGAACAAGATACGAAATCTGCTTTATTTATTAAGTATGGAGATTTAATTGGCTTTTTACCAAATCTTAAGTGTGATACTGTAATACCACCTGATTTCTTAGAATCATAGAAGAAATATCCTTGAGCAAACATGTCTGTATGGTCACCGATAATCTTGATAGCACTCTTATTAGCACCAACTGTACCATCTGATCCTAATCCCCAGAACTTACAAGCTGTAGTTCCTTCTGGAGTTGCATCTATATCTTCTGTTACTTCAAGAGAAGTATTAGTTACATCATCAACGATACCTAAAGTAAATCCGTTCTTTGGTTCGTCTTGTGCTAAGTTTGCATATACTGCAGCGATATGTCCTGGATTTGGATCCTTAGAACCTAAACCAAATCTACCACCGATAACTAATGGAGCATTTTCTTTTCCATAATATGCGTTTCTTACATCTAAGTATAATGGTTCACCAGCTGATCCTGGTTCTTTAGTTTTATCTAATACAGCAATTCTCTTAACTGTCTTTGGAATAGCTGCTAATAATCTTTCATTTGAGAATGGTCTATATAATCTTACTTTAACAACACCAACTTTTTGTCCGTTAGCATTTAAGTAATCTACAGTTTCTTCACAAACATCTGTTACAGAACCCATAGCTATGATAACTCTATCAGCATCTGGAGCTCCATAATAATCGAAGCAGTGATATTCTCTTCCTGTTAATTTAGTGATTTCAGCCATGTATCCTTCAACAACTTCTGGTAAAGCGTTATAATACTTGTTAACTGATTCTCTTTCTTGGAAATAGATATCAGCATTTTGTGCAGTACCTCTTGTTACAGGATGATCTGGATTTAATGCTCTTGCCTTAAATTCCTTAACTGCATCCCAGTCTACTAATTTAGCTAATTCATCATATTCAAGTACTTCGATTTTTTGAATTTCATGAGAAGTTCTGAAACCATCAAAGAAGTTTAAGAATGGAATTCTACCTTTGATTGCTGAAAGATGTGCAACTGCTGATAAATCCATAACTTCTTGAACAGAACCTTCAGCAAGCATAGCAAAACCAGTTTGTCTTGCTGCCATAACATCTTGATGATCTCCAAATATATTTAATGAAGATGTAGCTAATGCTCTGGCTGATACATGGAATACTCCTGGTAACATTTCACCAGCAATTTTATACATGTTTGGTATCATTAATAATAAACCTTGTGAAGCAGTATAAGTAGTTGTTAATGCACCTGCCTGTAAAGATCCGTGAACTGCACCAGCAGCACCTGCTTCTGATTGCATTTCCATTACCTTTACCGGTTGTCCAAATATGTTCTTTCTACCTTGTGCTACCCATTCATCAACATGTTCTGCCATTGGTGATGATGGTGTGATTGGATAAATAGCAGTAACTTCAGTAAATGCATAAGATACATGAGCTGCTGCAGTATTACCATCCATAGTTTTCATTTTTCTCATCGCGTTTGACCCCTCTTTCAATTATTAAAATTTAAATCGAGATAATTTAAATTTTTTATATAAGTAGATCTTTTAAAGACCACCTAATAACACTATAATATGTGAGACTTAGCAGTAATTAACTCTTAAGCTTAAAAAAATATATAATATAAGCTTCCTTCAAATATGAATAAATTTTACTTATTTAACTAAAACTCCACATTAAATTAAATAAATAATTCCTTCTTATATTACTAAATCATATTTCTTGCTAATAACTTTTTTCATATTCTAAATCTCAAATAACATTGAAGCCATAAGATATCATATGTATGTTTAATGCATTTTATCTACAGACTACAACTTATACACACCATTTATTATCTATTTATTTTTAGATTTTAATGATAATATTGATATGTTTGTCCCATTTTAGCCGCATTTTATGGAGCCACTAAATGTATTAGAAACAACATCACCAATTAAAATATGTATCAGCTCCACTTCTGAAACGTACCTTTTGGAATCATTTATATCTAATTCATTTAGTAGCACCATGTTATCTTGTTAAATAATTAACTTTTTTATTCTCCTAAAATGTTCTTACAGTTTTATTATATATCACATATATTTTTTTTCAAGATTTGATTTGATAATTTGGATAATTTTAATAGGCAGATTTATATTTTATATTTCTTATTTTTTTATACTATTAAGTAATATTTTAACTATACTATCTACTGCATCAGTTGTTTTACTTTTATTCATATTATCAATCAGTTCATTTTTTCTGTTCTTAAGTTCTAAAATTTTATTATACAGTGCATCATCTACTAATTCTTCTTCTTCTATAACTAAAGAATAGCCTTCTTTTTCAAAAGATCTTGAATTTAAAATCTGATCTCCCCTGCTGGCTTTTTTAGATAATGGTATTAATAAAGTAGGTTTCTTTAAAGCTAAAAATTCAAATATTGAATTTGCTCCAGCTCTTGAAATTATATAATCAGCACATTTCATTAAATGTGGGAGCTCTTCACTTACATATTCAAATTGTTTATATCCACTTTTGTTATTAAGACTTTCATCTATATTTCCCTTTCCGCAAATATGGATAATGTCAAAAGTTTCAAGAAGTCTTTTTAAATTTTTTCGTATTTCATTATTTATAAGCTGAGAGCCAAGGCTTCCACCCATTATGAATAAAACTTCTTTATTTCCTTCAAAATTGCAGATTTTTAATCCTTTTTCTCTATCGCCTTTAAGAATATCTTCTCTTATTGGGCTTCCTGTTAATATACCTTTATCACCCTTTATATATTTAAGGCTTTCTCTAAAAGTAACACATAATTTATCACAGAAAGGTGCGCTTAATTTGTTAGCTAATCCTGGTGTCATATCTGATTCGTGAGCTACTACAGGTATTTTCTTTATTGAGGCTGCAATAACTACAGGAACTGCAACAAATCCACCTTTTGAAAATATTACATCTGGCTTTTCTTTAGAAAGTATTCTTAACGACTGTCCTACTCCTTTTAATACTTTGAATGGGTCGCTAAAATTTTTCATAGAAAAATATCTTCTAAGCTTTCCCGAAGATATTCCATAGAAAGGTATATTATTGTTAGTGATTATTTCTTTTTCTATTCCATTATTACTTCCTATATATTTTATTTCAAAATTATTTTCTTTTAACTTAGGTACTAATGCAAGATTAGGAGTTACATGGCCAGCTGTTCCTCCACCAGTCATTATTATTTTATATTTATTCAAATTTTATCATCCTCTCTTTTTACTTTATAATATTAATTTTATCTATAATTTTGTATTACTATTTGAATTGATATATTGCCATTATATTCATTTATATCTGGATAAAAGACTAAATCTACTTTTACATCATTATATATTCCATCATATAATTTTAACAATTCTTCTTTCCCGTACTTGTCAGTTATAGTTTTTTCAAATTCTTCTATATCTCCAAAATAAACTGAATCCATAAACTTTCCGTTTTTAGTCTTCAATCTTAATTTAAGTACATTTCTATTCTTGCCTAATACAGAAGCCTTAATAACATTAACACCTTTTTCACCAAATAAAGGTTTTGAGTTTGCTTTTCCAAAAGGTTCTAAGCGTTCTAAATCATGAATGAGTTCAAATGTTATATTATCTAATGGAAGTACTGTATCTATTGTAACTTTTCTTTGGAGATCTTCTTCTGTTAATGTTGTTTCATCATTAAGCCTTTTTCTAAATTCATCAATATTTTCTTCTTTAAGTGAAAAACCTGCTGCCATAGGATGCCCTCCGAACTTCTCCAGTAGATCCTTACATTTAACAAGTTCTTCAAACATATTGTATTCTTCTATTGATCTCCCTGAACCTTTTACTCCATCCTCACTTTTTGTAATTATTAATGTGGGCACATTATATTTTTCTCTTATTCTTCCTGCTATTATCCCTGCAAGACTTTCATGTATATGTGGAAGATAAACAACAAATACTTTATCATTCTTAATACTTGAATTTTCAACTATTTCTATAGCATCTTCAACACCATTCATAGTCATTTCTTTTCTATCCTCATTAAGTTTTACTAATTCTTTTGCTAAAGACACAGCTTCCTGTTCATCTTCACTTAAAAGAAGACGAACACCCTTTTTAGCATTGTCCAATCTTCCTGATGCATTTATACATGGACCTATTATAAATCCAAGGTGATATACACCAATTTTTTTATCTTGAATCTCACATTCGATTAGGAGTTCCTGAAGACCTATATTAGTTGTTTTATTGATTTTTTCAAGGCCCTTTTTAACAAAAATTCTATTTTCATCAACAAGATCCACTACATCACATACTGTTGCTATTGCAAGAAATTCTATAAATTTAAATGCCTCTTCTTTTTCTATCCCCAATTCTTCATATAACACCTGTACTAATTTAAAAGCAACACCTGCACCACATAAATATTTAAATTTATAATTACACTCTTCCTGTTTAGGATTTAAAATTGCATCTGCTTCTGATCTTATAAATGTCCTATTTCCTTTTTCATCTTCTATAAAAGGTATATCATGATGATCTGTAACTATAACTGTCATACCAAGTTCTTTTGCTGCTTTTATGGGTTCAATTGCAGATATTCCGTTATCACATGTAAGTATTGTATCTACTCCATCCTCTTTTGCTTTATTTATTATATTTACATTAACTCCATAGCCATCCTTAATTCTATCTGGAATTTCGTAATCAATATTGGCATTACATCTTTTAAGTGCTGAATATAGAATATAGACACTTATTACACCATCCACATCATAATCGCCTATAATTCTTATCTTCTTTTTTTCTTTTATTTTATCAATAAGAATATGCGCTGCTTTATTCATGTCCTTCATTTCTCTAGGATTATGAAGCATATCTAATTCAGGATTAATATAACTTTTTATTACTTCATCCTTAGTTATATCTCTATTTACTATGAGCCTGCTCATAAGTTCTGTAATGCCATACTTTTCTGCCATACGCTTATAGTCCATCTTTTTATTTTTAATAAACCATCTTTCTGCCATTATGTTTCCTTTCCAAAACTTTAGATTTTACATATAAAGTTTAAATTTTATACTGTAAACTGTATACAATATCTATAATTATATGTTATTAAAATTTAATATTTTAACTCTAAATTATAAATACCTCCAAAGTATAGCACTCTGGAGGTAATATTTTAAGTATAAAATCTTATTTTTCTATAAACATTTTGTATAACATTCCAGAAGCTATAGCATCAACTTCATGAGTATATCCCAAAACTTCTAATAGTTTATACGAAAATGCCATTGCAGTTGCTGGACCTCTGCTTGTTATTATATTTCTGTCTACAACTACTGCTTCTTCTAAGTAATCACAATTAGGAAGTTCATCTTCATATCCTGGATATGAAGTTATATTTCTTCCTTCTGTTAATCCAGCTTTGCCAAGAACTATAGGTGCTGCACAAATTGCTCCAATTAACTTTCCTTCTTTATTCTGCTTTTTTAATAATTGGATTACTCTTTCATCATCTCTTAAATTAGTTGCTCCTGGAAGTCCTCCCGGTAATACTACTAAGTCATATTCCATAGATTCATCAAGAACTTTATCAGCTTCAAGAGTAACACCATGGCTTGATGTAACCTTTTTATCCTTATTTGTTGAAACTAAGTCACATTCAACCTTTGCCCTTCTCATAATATCTGATACTGTTAAAGCTTCTACTTCCTCAAATCCTTCTGCTAATAATACGCATACTTTTTTCACAATAAAACCTCCCTGCTGTATAATAATTTTAAATTTTATATTATAATCTAAGTTAACTCATACTATTTATTATATAATTATATAGCAATTATTATTTAACTTCTATAAATAAATTAATTTAAAACTACTTCTTTTATTTCATCTCCTAAAACAAGCATCATTATACTTGTTCCTCTTCCTGCCCTGTTTTGAAGTTTTATTTCTTTTATTCTTACTTCTGTCTTATTTTTATTCTTAGATGTTAAAATTATTTCAACGTCATCATTATTTAAAGCAATACTGTTATTATCTGAACTTATATAATTACTGTAATACTTACCATAAATGACTTCATCATCATCCTTAAGGCTTATTCCAGTAACTCCTGAAGCTGCCTTACCCATAGAATTTACATTTTCAACTGGGAATCTTATAGCCATTCCTTTCTTAGTTATCATTATTAAATAACCTAATGAAGCCTTATCTATATCAACTGAAACAACCTCATCATCTTCATATTTGAATTTGTGACACTGTAACTTGAAGAAGTTTATATCAAATTCCTTAAGTAATGTTTTCTTTACCATTCCTCTTTTAGTAAATGTATAAACACACATATCTTCATCATATAAATCAATTGATGCTATTCTTATAATTCTCTCATTTTTATCAAGCTTACCAATAAGAAGTTCTATAGACATATCACTAGTTAAAAGATTTTTCATCATAAATACTGGAACTTTATATAAATTTCCTAAATTCGTGAATATTAATAATTCCTTAGTAGATGATGTCTTAACCTTTAAATAGTCTTCCTTAATCTTGCTGTAAGATTTTAATTTTCCTCTTTCAGTTATACCTAAATTAAGTTCAAAATAATCTAATTCTTCACTTTCTTCAACATTGATAACTTTATCACCTTCAGGCAGATTAAATAATTGTGCTGGAAGAATATTTCTTGTAGTATCTTCTATCTCTGGTGCTTCAAGAGTAAACTGTAATTCATTTTTTGTAGTAAATTTTAAGAATTTACTTTCTTCCTGCATATTTATCAATGCAACATTAACAAGTTCATCATCACCTTTAAGCTTCAATGCCTGCAGTCTTGAATATGATGTCTGGAACTTATCCAATGCACTTACTTTAATTCCTCCATCACTCGTTATAAATCTAAATCCTCTGTCTGGAATAAAATTATCTAATGAAATAATTCCAATTATCTTCTCTTCCTCAAGATTTAATGATTTAATTACATTATCAAGTCTTTCGCCTTTTTCCTTCCATTTAAGCTCAGGTATATTTATTCCCTTGACTTGATACATATAGCCTGTATTTGTAAATATAAGAAGATTATCTTTAGTATTAGATTTAATTAAATATTTTAAATAATCTCCTTCTCTATATTCAATATCTTCTGGGTCAGAATTTGATCTGTTATAATTTTTTGTTGGAATTCTCTTTATAAATCCATCATTTGAAACTGTAATCATAACTTCTTCAACTACAATAAGTTCTTCTACATCTATCTTACTTTGTGTATCATCAGAAATTATTTCAGTTCTTCTATCATCAGCATACTTATCGCATACTTCTTTTAATTCCTTTTTAATTACTTTTAAAAGTTCCTTTTCACTTGATAATATTTTTTCAAGTTTTGCAATAAGTTTTGTAAGTTCATCATATTCTTTTTGGAATACTTTTATTTCAAGCCCTGTTAATCTATAAAGCATAAGTTCTAATATAGCTTGTGCCTGAGGTTCAGTAAAATCAAATTTGTTTATTAAATTTTCACCTGCATCTTTTTTGGATTTAGATGCTCTTATTGTTGCAATAACTTCATCTAAAACATTGATAGCTTTTATAAATCCTTCAACTATGTGATATCTTTTCTTAGCTATTTCAAGTTCCTTTGTAGTTCTTCTTGTTATTATTTCTTTCTGATGATTTACATAATATTTGATTATAGTTTTCAAGCCCATTGTCTCAGGCTTTCCATTAGCTAATGCAACCATATTAAAGCTTATGTTACACTGAAGATCTGTTTTCTTAAACAAATATTTTAATACTTTTTCAGCTGCACTTTCATCAATTGATTTCTTAAATTCAATTACAGCTCTTATACCGTTTCTATCTGATTCATCCCTTATATCTGTGATACCTTCTAATACCTTTGCATGTCTCTTATCACCAGTCATTTCTGATATTGTCTGAAGTATCTTTGATTTATTTCTTCTATACGGGAATTCAGTAATAACTATTCCTATTCTTCCATTTTCCAATTTTTCAATAGATGTTTTTGCTCTATATGCAACTTTTCCCTCACCAGTTTCATATGCAGATAATAATGATTTTTCCCCAATTAATATTCCTCCAGTTGGTAAGTCTGGTCCTTTTATATAATTCATAAGTTCTTTTGTTGTTATATCATTATTGTCTATGTAAGCTAAAACTCCATCTGTTACTTCCTTTAAATTATGAGGTGGAATATTAGTTGCAAGCCCTACGGCTATACCAAATGCTCCATTAACAAGAAGATTTGGATATCTGCTTGGAAGAACTTTAGGCTCCATTTCACTATCTGAATAGTTTGGAATCATATCTACAGTATCCTTATCTATATCTCTAAGCATTTCCATAGCAATAGGTGCAAGTCTTGCTTCTGTATATCTCATTGCTGCTGCACTATCACCATCTATTGACCCCCAGTTTCCATGGCCTTCAATTAAAGGAGCTCTTGTTGAAAAATCCTGTGCTAAAATTACCATAGCTTCATATACTGATGTGTCACCATGAGGATGATACTTACCTAAAATATCCCCTACAATTCTAGCCGATTTATAGTATGGTCTATCAGGAAATGCCTTAAGCATATGTGAACCATATAAAATTCTTCTGTGTACTGGCTTAAGTCCATCTCTTACATCTGGAAGTGCCCTTTCTTTAGCAACTTCAATTGCATATGGTAAATAGTTTTCTGGCATTGCCTCTTCTAGTGGAATACCTATTATATTATTATCCTTAGGAATAATATTTTCCTTTTTCTTTGCCATAATATCGCCCTTTCTTCAGTTTAAAGTAAATAATTTATAGTTAAAATCAATATT
>JBJEJM010000020.1:17951-23385 GCA_051878075.1 Clostridium sp.
GCTTTTGCTGCATCTTCAATTGTAACCCTTAATAATGTTCTGCTCTCAGGATTTAAAGTTGTTTCCCATAACTGATCAGGATTCATTTCTCCAAGTCCTTTATATCTTTGAATTAATGCTCCCTTTCCAACTTCTTTTTTAACTTTTTCTAAATCTTCATCACTATAAGCATACTTAACTACACTCTTACCTTTAGTTTCTTTGTATACTTTATATAATGGCGGCTGTGCCAAGTATAAATGTCCATTTGATATAAGTGGTTTCATATACCTATATATATAAGTCATCCATAAAGTCCTAATATGGTATCCATCAACATCAGCATCACTCATGATGATTATCTTATCATATTTCAAATCTTCTTCTTTGTAGTTATCTAATGTACCAGTTCCTACAGCTGCATTAAATATTCTTAATTCTTCTGATGCCAATACATTTTCAAGCTTCTGTTTTTCTGTATTCATAATCTTACCTTTAGAAGGCATTATTGTCTGGAATCTTCTATCTCTTGCCTGTTTAGCAGAACCTCCCGCTGAATCTCCTTCGACTACAATAAATTCATTTACACTCTTATCCTTCATGGTACATACAGCGACCTTCCCAGCTAATGGTGCTGTACCTTTGCCTATCTTTTTCTTTTCTGCATCATTTATCTTTTTTATTTTATCTCTTCTCTTAGCTGCTTCTAATGCATTATTGATTATAGAAGTGGCAAGTTCTTTATTATCTTCAATCCATTCTGAAAATTTAGTGTATACTAAATCATTCATCATAGTATATGCTTCACTATTTCCAAGCTTAGTTTTAGTCTGACCTTCAAATACTGGATTTGTTATTTTTATTCTGACAATGGCTGTCATACCTTCCCTTATGTCATCGCCTTCAAAATCCTTATCCTTTTCTTTGACAAGTCCAAGCTTTTTAGACCATTCTTTAAAAGCTCTTGTCATACCAGTCTTAAATCCTGTTTCATGAGTTCCAGCCTCTGTTGTAGGAATATTATTTACATAACTTGCAATATATTCTGTAGTTGAGTCTGTAAATTGAATGCAGACTTCACCATACATCTGAATGTTATTAACTTCCCTTTCACCATCAAATATGATAGGAGTTTCATGTATTGGAGTTTTGCTTTCATTTAAATATTTTATAAAATCTAAAAGACCATTTTCAGAATAATACTCTTTAGATGTTTCCTGACCTTTTCTCGTATCTATCAGCTCAAGTCTTATACCTTTATTTTGGAAAGCTAATTCCTGTAGCCTGCTGTCGATTATATCAAATTTAAAATCAATTGTTGAAAATACCTCTTCATCAGGTCTGAAAGTTATCTTTGTTCCAGTTTTATCAGTCTTTCCTATGATTTCAAGTCCAGTTACAGGTGTTCCTGGCATATCTCTCTTTAATTCTTTATCATAAGCATATTCAAATCTTTGTCTATATATATTTCCATTCTGATATACTTCTACTTCAACCCATTTTGATAATGCATTAACAACTGCTGCACCAACTCCATGAAGCCCTCCTGATGTTTTATAATTTTTATTATCAAACTTACCACCAGTATGAAGTTCAGTATAAACCATTTCTACACCTGATTTTTTCTTAACAGGATGTATTCCTGTTGGTATACCTCTTCCATTATCTATTATAGTAACGCTCTTATCCTGATTTAATATTATTGTAACTTTATTTCCATATCCATTTGCTATTTCATCTATGGAGTTATCAATTATTTCCCATATACAATGATGTAATCCCTTACTTCCTGTTGATCCTATATACATTCCAGGTCTAACACGTACAGGTTCTAATTTTTCAAGTGATGTCAAATCCGTTACATCATAAGTACTATTACTTCTTAGTTCCATTCTCTTCCTCCACTCTGAACACCAGTTCTATTTTACTCTGCAATACTATTTTTTACAATCTTTAGTATCTGCTTTTTATTATTCATCATATATAAATAATTACAGAATATCAATTACTTTCTTAAAGTTTTCATAATAAATTTCGAAAAATATTTGTAATTCATAATATATTCTGTTTATCTTACACTATTGATAACAGCTTAAAAACACTGTCAGCACCATTAAAAATAATATATCCTTTCGTAATTATTGTCAAAAGAAATTTAAGCGAAGAACACAAAAAACACCATAAAATGTTTATTCATTTCATGGTGTTTTTCAACATTACATATGTTGGTACTTTATTTTAAACATCACATATTTCAATTTTTCTTACATGTTTAGTGTGACTCCACTCTTTATTATTTTTATTCAAGATACCTTGAATAGTAATTGGAATCCATGTTAATGTATATAATCCATATAGCAGGAATCTAAAGAATAATATAAGATTCTTTTTGCCTAATAATAGCCCTGTCATAGCAAGGAACAACAAGTTATATCCTAATGTTACTGCTATCATCATTGGCCAGCTTTCCATATTATTAGTTAAATATGGAACTACAAAGACATTACTTGAATATAAACACATCATTGCCATAAAGCCTTTTGATACTTTTTTATCTATAGCAAGTATCAATGGAGTTATTAAAAATTGAACAACTGCAAAAGCTTTAAATCCAACATCACTAAACAAATAGTTTATTATAAATATATTAAGTCCCTTTGTATTAGACTGTAATAATGTTAATACTAATGATATTCCTAATAATAATGTTACAAATGGCTGCAATACATAAAGTGCACAATCAAAAACATAAAATTTTCTTTCCACTATTGATTTTTTTAATAATTTAAAGAAGTATCTTGATGCAACATCTGCAAATCCCTGCATCCATCTCTTTCTTTGTGTCCATGATTGACCAAGCTTTAATGGTTTTTCATCATAAATTATAGCATCATGAGCCCATCCAACTTTCTCTCCATTTAATACAAGTTTACATGTAAATTCCAAGTCTTCAGTAAGACAAGTAGCACCCCAGCCTAATTCTTTTAATGTTTCTGTCTCAACAACAAATCCTGTTCCACCTATCTGATTTGAAAATCCTACATTTTCTCTTGCTAATTGGAACATTCTATTTTGTGTCCAAAATGCTATAGAATAAGCTGCTGCTATCCAAGAATCATTAGGATTCTTGCTATCTATATAACCTTGTACAACTTTATATCCCTCTTGCATTTTTGCATTCATTTCTTTTAAAAAGTTTTTATGAACAAGATTATCAGCATCAAATATTGCTACTGCATCATATTTTTTCTCCATTTTAAATAATTTGTCAAACATCCACTCTAAGGCATAACCTTTTCCTCTTTTATCTTCTGAGAATCTTTCACAAACATTAACGCCGTACTTCCCAGCTATTTTTGCTGTATCATCTGTACAATTATCTGCAATAACAAATACATCATACAATTCCTTAGGATAATCAAGCTGCAACATACTCTCTATAAGGCTGCCAATAACAACTTCTTCATTATGTGCTGCTATTAATAACGCAAATTTATTTTTAGGTTCACAAACTTTTTTATTCTTTTTTCTAAATAAACCGAATAAACCCAAAATCAGATAATAGCACGTTATAGCAAATACAAAAATCTGAAATACTGCTGTTATGGTAAAAATATAATTCCCCATTACATTCACTCCTAATATTTAATGAATAAATCATTTATTATTTGTTCTAATATTCAATTTCTACTATATCTATTTAATGATATTTCAATAGATATAAAAAATCAAGTCTATATTATTACAATAAAATTAATATTTTTCTATATTTTCTATAGTAAAACTCCGATTATTACAGCAATATAGCGCATATAAAAAAAGAGTTTAATGCACGTATTTATGAATCACAATACATCAAACTCTCTTTATATTAAGTATTAAAATTTATTACTTAAATTTATATATATTAAACTATACCTTGAGCCATCATAGCTTCTGCAACTTTCATAAATCCAGCAATATTAGCACCTGCTAATATATTTCCTTCTAATCCATATTCCTTTGCAGCATTCTTAGAATTATGATATATATTCTTCATAATTTCATGAAGTTTTGCATCAACTTCTTCAAATGTCCATGATAATCTCATGCTGTTTTGAGACATTTCAAGAGCTGAACATGCAACTCCGCCTGCATTTGCAGCTTTAGCTGGACCAAAGAATATATTGTTATCTTGGAATACTTTTATTGCTTCAAGAGTTGATGGCATGTTTGCACCTTCAGATACTACCTTAACTCCATTAGCAACTAATATTTTAGCACTTTCTTCATCAATTTCTCCTTGTGTTGCACATGGAAGAGCTATATCACATTTAATTGTCCAGATTCCTCTGCATCCTTCATGATATTCAGCTGTAGGTACAGCATCAACATATTCTTTAATTCTTCCTCTTCTAACTTCTTTAATATCTTTAACTATATCTAATTTAATTCCATCTTTATCGTATATATATCCATTTGAATCACATAAAGCAACTACTTTTGCTCCTAATTCCTGTGCTTTTTGAGTAGCATATATAGCAACATTTCCTGCCCCTGAAATTACTACAGTCTTACCCTTAAAGCTATCCCCATTATCATTAAGCATTTCTTCAGTAAAGTAAACTAATCCATATCCTGTTGCTTCTGTTCTAGCTAAGCTTCCTCCAAATGTTAATCCCTTACCAGTTAATACTGCCTGATCACTTAATGATCTTAATTTTTTATAATATCCGTAAAGGTATCCAATTTCTCTTCCACCAACACCAATATCTCCTGCTGGAACATCCATATTTCCACCAATGTATTTGTATAATTCAGACATAAAACTCTGACAGAATCTCATTATTTCGTTGTCTGATTTTCCTTTTGGATCGAAATCAGCACCACCTTTACCGCCTCCAATTGGAAGACCAGTTAAGGAATTCTTAAATATTTGTTCAAATCCTAAGAATTTAATTATGCTTAAATTAACTGATGGATGAAATCTTAAGCCCCCTTTATAAGGTCCTATGGCACTATTAAATTGGATTCTAAATCCTCTATTAACGTTAACCTTACCATTATCATCTACCCAAGGAACTCTAAACATAAGTTGTCTTTCTGGTTCAACAATTCTTTCTAAAAGTCCTGCTTCGATAAATTCTGGATGTTTATCAAATACAGGAGTCAAAGAATTTAATACCTCTGTTACTGCATCTAAAAATTCCTTTTGACCTGGATTAACCTTTTTTACTTTTTCTAAAACACTTGAAACATATTCATTGCCCTTCATTAATCACATCTCCTTAAATACTTATTACCATATTTAATGATAACTTAAAATAGCTATAATTTCTATATATTTTTTTCATTTTGTTAAAATCTTTGTAAATTATTTTTCCTTTTGTCATACTTTTTATATTATTTCTACGTATTTTAAAATTTTATATAAAACATCCTTGTTTAATTTTTTATTATTCAGTATTTATCACAT
>JBJEJM010000020.1:23485-33349 GCA_051878075.1 Clostridium sp.
TTTAATTTCTGCATATATTCTTTTGTAAAATGTGCATATACTATAAGCCCAATTATTCCTATTATGATTCCTGAAAAAAAATGAAGAATTTTATCATAGCTTGGAATTAACGAATAAAAGTCCCATACATTCCCTAAATACATAGCCATGAATATAAAAATTAAAGCTGCTATATAAGTTGCTTTAGATCTTTTAAAAAATGTTATAGTAAATATAACTTTAAGTGCTATTACCGTTGCAATTATGCTTATAATTCTAAATATCTTATTTCCGTTTTGAAATACAGCATTAAATATTATTGTTATTGCTAATAAAGTCATGAATATTATCGTAATGATATTATCATAAGAAAATATTTGTTTAGATGTATCTTTTTTTAAATTATTATTCATAATTTAGACCTCTTTCATTTATATTTTTGACACATATCTTTTCGCATAAACAACACAGCTTTTTTCTTACTTTCTTAATTCATACTGTATTTCAGCAGCTTAAATAACTACTTTAATCTTGCTTTTCATTCAAAAATCTACTCAACAATCAAGCTATTCTATATATACTGCTTCTTAAATTTTAATTTATATAATAGACCTCCTAATATTGCTCCTCCTAAAAATCCTCCTATATGAGCTGCATTATCAATATTGATAACCACAAGTCCTATAACAAGATTTATTCCTATTGTTTTTATAAGTCCTATAGTATATTCCTTATTTATATTTTTTCTTTCTATTAATGCAAATACAAGTAATGAACCCATAAGCCCGAATATTCCTCCTGATGCTCCTACTGATATAGTATCTGGATTAATAGCAAGACTAAGTGCACTCGATGTAATACATGAAATTAAATATATAATTATATATCTAACTTTCCCATAAATCTGCTCAATTTGAGGACCTATTATATATAGCATATACATGTTACATGCTATATGAAGAATACCTCCATGCAGAAATGCACATGTTATAAGACGCCATATTTCACCACTATAAATTAAAGGTCCATATTTTGCACCTAACAAAATCAATACATTATTATTTACTATATTTTTTACTGACTCTGGAATAGAAGAATAACTAACACCCCAAGAAGCAGATATCTTATCTAAATTTGAATAAACCATATATGTTGTTATCAGAAACATAATGATATTCAACGCAATAATTACTAATGTAGAAGTTTTATATTTCAGATAACTTTTGCGGACTTCTTTTGTAGACATGTTTTTCCTTGCTGAAATTCCGTGTATTATTCCTGCTAAAGGCCTGCATCCTTCATCAAATTGTATTATATTATTATTTTTCTTATTAACGATAATTTTATTCACATTATAATCATTAGTATTTATATAATCTTCATCAGCCAAAACAACAATATTCAAAGAAAATGGTTTGTTTAAGCTTCTAAGATACTCCAAAACTTCGACAGTATTAATATTTTCATCTTCGCTATTTGTTATAACAACACAATATAAGCCATTTTCAACATTTCTTACTGCCACATAGGTTTCTTTTGAATAAAACCTGCTATAATATTGCTTCATATAGAATTTTTCATTCTCAATTAAATATTTATATAAATCACCTGAAAAATTATTCACAAATTCACCACCTAAATCTAAAAATTAAAAATCCAAAACCATAAACTTGTACTCTTGATTGAACACACTAAAAATTTCTAAAAAAATAAACTCAAATTTAATTCTAAAATAAAAAGTACAATATAGAAATAAATTCATGTTTATTTATACTCTATATTGTACCATGCAGTCTTACATTAAAATATTAAATTTTATTTAACATCTATCATATCTAAAAGTTCATTAAATCTCTTTATTGTAGCTTCAATAGGCTCTGGTGTAGTCATATCTACTCCAGCTTTCTTTAATATATTGATTGGATAATCACTGCCTCCTGCTTTTAAGAATCCTTTATACTTTTCAACTGCACCTTCTTTTTCTTGAAGTATTGATTTTGCAAAAGCAGATGCTGCTGCATATCCTGTAGCATATTGATAAACATAAAAATCTGAATAAAAATGTGGTATTCTTGCCCATTCAACATCTATCTCGCTATCAACCACCATATCATTGCCAAAATATTTAACATTTAAATCATGCCATGCTTTATTATAATCTTCTGCTGTTAATGGAATTCCCTTTTCCAATGTTTCATGTGTATATAACTCAAATTCAGCAAACATTAATTGTCTAAATACAGTAGTTCTAATCTGCTCTAATTCTTGATTTATTAAAAATAACTTTTTCTTTTCATCAGTTTCATTATTAATTAAATAATGAATTAATAATGATTCATTTGTTGTTGATGCAACTTCCGCACAAAATAATGCATATCCTGCATAATAATATGGCTGCTCTTTTCTTGAATAATATGAATGAATTGAATGACCCATTTCATGAGCTAATGTAGATACATCTTCCATTTCATTATTATAGTTTAATAATACATATGGCATTGTATCATATCCACCCCATGAATATGCACCGCCTCTTTTTCCCTTATTTTCATATATATCTATCCATCCATCATTAATTCCACTCTTGAATATATCTAAATATTCTTCACCTAATGGTTTTAATGCATCTAAAACTATATCTACTCCCTTATTAAATTCAACTTTTTCCTTTGGAGCATCTATTACTGGTACATATAAATCATACATATGAATTTCATCTAAGCCTAATAATTTTTTCTTTATAGAAACATATCTATGAAGTGAATCTATATTATCATCCATAACCTTTATGGCATTTTTATAAACTTCTACTGGAATGCTGTTAGGACTAAGAGATGCATCTAAAGCATTTTTATATTTTCTTGTTTTACTAATAAAATTAAAATTCTTTATTGAACTAGTTAGTGATGTAGCTAGTGTATTCTTAAATTTATCATACTCACCAAATAATTTTTTAAATGCAGCTTTTCTTACAGATCTGTCTTTACTTCTTATAAATGAAGAATAATTTCCTTCTGTAAGTTCTACTTCTTTACCTTCTTCATCCTTAATCTTTCCAAAAGTCATATCTGCATTAGTTAAAATATTGTGTATTGAAGATGGAGCATCCAGGCAGTCTGAAGCAGCTGCTAACAGTTCTTCCATTTCCTTAGTCAATATATGTGGCTTTTCTTTTAAAATATCATCAAACAAAAATTTATAGGGCTTAAGTTCATCTATCCTTTCAATTTCTTTTTCAATAAATCCATCTTCAAGACTTAGTATTTCTGGTATAAAATAAGCTGTATAACTTGAGAACTCAGCCATGTAAATATCTATTTTACTCATTAAACTTTGATAAGTTGGATTTGAAGTATCTTCATCACATTTTAAATGTGCATAAATATATAATGTTTCAGCTTTTCTAGATATCTTTTCATTTAACTTTAAATATTCTAAAATAGTCTCACCACTATTCAATTTTCCATTAAAATCTTTAAGATTAACTGCTTCTTTTTTTAATTCTTCAAAGTCCTTTTCCCATTCATCAATTCCTTTGTATATCTTATCTACTTTCCACTTATACTTATCATCAATTTCATCTCTCTTTTTTAATTCACTCATAAATAAATTCTCCTTCCTATTTAATCATTTTTTAATCTTATTTGATTCCTATAACATTTATGAAAATCAAAGGTCATAGATTTCATTTGACCATAATAACTATAAATAATATTTAAAATGGATTTTTGCTTTAATAATTGTTTATTATTCTTCAGTATATTCTGCTTCTTTTCCTTTAATTGCTTCAAATACAGCATCCATTTCCTGAGAAATAAGTGAAATGCATTCATTTATCTTTTCTTTCATTACTTCATATTCCTCGTCATATTTAAAATTTATTATGTATGTTGGATTATACTCATCTAAATCTTCTGTCACTTCATAACCTTTTTCCTCAAAAGGTTCTACATTGAACAAATCATATATTGCTGAATATTCCCATTCTTCTACATTTTTATTTGTATCAAAATACATATGTACAATACCATCTAGAACAAAAAGTTTTTTAACATATAAAGCGCCTTCATTTACCTCAAAACTTCCTAATTCTTTTTTTATAAATCCTGTTTCTTTATCTTTTTCCATTAGTACTAAACTTGAAAAATCCATAATATTTACACCATCCTGTTATATTTTATTTTTTATCAAATTCTTTTCAAACTAATTCTAACATAAATATACCATTTATATCCTACAAATTTGAGTATCTCCTAGATTATATCAAAAAAATATGCTCCATATCCATTCTAGGTAAAATTTATCACAAATCAATAAATTTGTTCGGATGATTTTAATTTATTTCCATTCGAATTTATGTTAATATTCCCTTAGGAATAAATTTATTATCATTAAATTAATTATCTTAAATCTACATACAACCACAACAAGTCTTTTAAAGCTGCCAAAAGAAATAGCTAAAGGAGGTTTTTTATGAATATAAATTCAACATTACAAAAGCCTACAGCTCATAAATATCAAAAGCAGAAAAATAATAATAAAAATCACAATAAAAATAGCTCTATATATTCTATTATTACCATTGCCTTAATAGTTATAAGTTCATATTACATTACACATAATTTTTATATCTTATCAAATTCTCGTGATTTATACTTTGCTGTAGAATACAGCTTTACAAATAATAACGATACTTCCCTGCTGCGTGTTCAAAATATAAATTTAATAAATTCTGATGGCACAAATGCTACTGTAGAAGTATGTGGTCTTGCAAAATCAAGTCCCCACTATACAGTTACTCTAAAAGGGTTGTTTGTTAAAGACAGCAATGGTTCCTGGCATTTAAAAGAAATACTTGATCATAACACATAATTTTTTATCTGCCACCTAATGGTGGTTTTTTATTTGAAGATATATTAGATTTAATTTTTAACTATGAGATATTAATTATAATTATTAATTTAAAAAGGTATTAGAATTAATCTAATACCTAAAAATGAAATCATTATTATTTTCTGCTTTCTAGAAATGCAGTCATTTTATTTACTGTAGACATATCTTCCCTTTCTAGATCTGTTGGCTGAAGCTTTATTCCTAGTTTTTCTTCTACCTTAAGAAGTACTTCTATAATTGCAAGTGAATCTAATAATCCAGCATCAAATAAATTTAAGTCTAAATCTTCTCCAAGCTCATCATTACCTGTAACTTCCATGAAAATTTCTAACACTTTTTCTTTCATAACTATCTTCTCCCTTACCTCATTTAATTTATAATTAAGATCTTAAAATATAATTAAATCTGTTTAGCTGCAAAACCTGATTTTATAATTAAATTCAACTTTTAACTTTCAGCCATCAATTAATCATAAGCTTAAAGTCATTAGTTTTTAATTAAATAAATATCCTGAAAATATAAGCATTCCAAAACAAGCAATATGGAATGTTACTATAACCTGCACACATTCAAACCACTTTTCTTTTTTATGCTTTTTATAATACTTTGATTTTCTCTGATAAATATCTGTGAGCACTAGCAGAATTCCCTGATATAATCCATAAATAATGTAATGCACAGTAAGTCCATGCCATAATCCCATAATAAACATTGTTATAATCTGTGCTACATGTGAAGCTGTAAACCTATTTTTAAATCTCTTTTTTCTCATTGAATTTAATACAAACCTTGAAAAAATATAGTCTCCAAACCATCTTGATAAAGATATATGCCATCTTGTCCAAAATTCTTTCATATCTTTGCTTAAAAATGGTTTATTAAAGTTATCTGGAGTTTTAATTCCAAATATATAACTTGTCCCAACAGCAAATAGACTATATCCTGCAAAATCAAAAAATAAATACATTGTATAAGCATACATATAATTTACGCTATTAATTAAATTTATATCTTTGGGAATCTTTAAAAGCCAGTATGTATGAATCATATAAGCCATAACAAATTTATAAAAAACACCTAATGTAATTTTTTTTATTCCCTCAAATAAATAATCATTAAGATACTCTGATCTTGAATGAGTCTCAATTAAATTTCCTTCAAATCTCTTCCATCTATCTATTGGTCCTGAACTTAATGTTGGGAAAAACATTATAAAATACATATATGTTATAAAATTAATTTCTGTAATCCTTCCATCATAGATTTCAATTACCATTTGAATTGCCTTAAAATTAATATACGACAATCCTACAAAACCTAATATATCAGAATATCTTGTAAGTCCAGCAAGTTTAACTATTATTAATGGAATTATCGAAAAGAATAAGAATAAAAAGTATATATATTTATTATCTGTCTTTTTTCTTATAAATAAATACGTATAAATAACTGCTGTTTCTCCAATAAGAAATAACAGGAATAATTCCAGTCCTATTCTTCCCCCTATTACCATATAATCTAAAACTATAGATATTGCTAATCCATAATATTTATTCTTTAACCCTAAAAATTTAAATATTACAGCAGGGATAGAAATAAGAAATAATATATAAAGATAAAAATAATCACCATACTGAGTTAAATTCATTATAATGCCTCTAATAATTTCTTTCTATCTATCTTTCCATTTACATTAACAGGGAACTTATTGATTATCTTTATATTTCTAGGAACCATATATGATGGAATCAGCCTTTGAAGTTCTTTCTTTATAGCAATACCATTTTTTAATCCACTAAGACCATTTTCTTTTTTTAATTCTACAAACGCAGTTAGATAAGCAATCTTATCATTTTTATTTACTGGTACAACAGCTGCATTTTTAACATTACTAACCTTAATAAGATTGTTTTCTATATCTTCAATTTCTATTCTGTATCCATTAAGCTTTATTTGAAAATCCTTTCGACCACAATAATACAATCTTCCATCTTTATAATATCCTAAATCACCTGTTTTATATGCCCTGCATTTTTCCCCATTATAATAGTCATAGAAAAATGATTTCTGTGTCTTTTCAAGATTGTTGAAATATCCTTTGCTTACACTAGGACTTATAATTACTATTTCTCCCTTTTCTCCTTCTTCCAGTTCCTTTCCATTCTCATCTGTTATTCTTACTATTGCTGTCTTCATAGGAAATCCTATTGGAAGGCTTCCATCTTCTTTTAACATATCTCTTTTCATATCATTCATAGATACTGCTACAGTTGCTTCAGTTGGACCATATCCATTTATTATTCTTGTATCTGGAAATCTCTTCATAAGCTCTTCACATAATGTTTTTGGTAATACTTCACCTATAAAAACCATAGCTTTTAAATTTGGAAGCATATTATTATTAAATCCATCTTCTGCAATACACATTCCTGCAAAAGAAGGAGTTGAAACCCATAGATTTATACCCGATCTGCTCATATCATCAAACATATTTTTTAAATTTGAAAGTGTTTTCTTAGAAAAACCATGTAGTGTCTTTCCAAAGCATAATCCTGGATATATTGATGTTACTGACAAATCAAATGAATATGCAGCCTGATTCATAAACGTCTCTTCACTATCATCTAAATTTAAGTATTCTCCTATCCAATCCACAAAATTATCTAAATTATTGCTGCTTATTTGAACTCCTTTAGGTTTTCCTGTGCTTCCAGATGTAAATAAAATATATGCATTTTCATCATCCTTAACCCACCTGCTTTTTTGTATTTCAATTCCTTTATATTTTTCACAAATTGAATTTATATCTGAATTATGGATAACTTTGATGTTATCAAATGTGTTTCCTTCACTAAAATCAAATAAAATATCTGGTTTTACTTCATCAATGATAGTGTCTACTCTTTCTTTAGGATAGCTTATATCTATTGGAATATATGCTCTTCCTGATTTCAAAGCTCCAATCATTACTGCCATCATTATGTTTTCTTTATTTCCATATAAAACTATTGGTTTATTGTCCTGTTCAATCTCATTGCTTAAGAAACAGCCTATTGCTTCTGATACACTATCCAATTCCTTATACGACATAGTGTCTCCATCACATATTAATGCAATCCTATTAGTTTCTGCATATTTCTTTATTGAATTTAAAATTTTCATCTTGGATCACTCCTTTAGAACTGATTGTAAATAAACGGTATCTCATTAAATGGTTCAAACACTGCTACTAAAATAGCTGAAATTATTATTAATGAACTTGTTAGAGAAAAAATCAAGTATTTATTAGTTTTTAAAATGTTTATATAGTTCTTCATTTACTTTAAGCCATCCTTTCCAGCCAAAATGAGAAGCATCACACATAAAATACGGCTTATATTCTTCTTGGTTGAAATTTAAAACATCAAAGCCTCTATCTTTTGCAATTTTCTCTATTTTGTCATAGAATTTGTCTCTTTTATCTTTATCCATTCCAAGATCATCATACCATCTTCCATTTACAGGCATTAATATTATATATGGCTTTATATTTAGATCTGTACAGATATCAAGATACAAATTAAAATCATCATATTCCTTTGAATTTAATATATCTCTGTTACTTAAGCTTCCTTTTTTAGAATCAAGACTTGATTTATATTTATCATAATATTCATCATAAACCATGTAATCATTATTAGTTACATTTTCTTTCCCTTCTTCAACTGCTTTGTTAAACTCATCATCCCAGTCTATTTTTCTAATTTCTTCATTTTCGCCTTTATTCCCAAGGAGTTTTAATTTTTTATATAAAAGTCCCTTATCCTTTAAAGTTACAATATACTTTCTTGCAATAAAATATGGTTCAAATGCTAATTTTATTCCCTTTGAAATGATACTGTCATTCATATATAACTTTGCATATATTTTTTCAGGAAGATATTGTATGCTGCCTTTCAACATATTGCTTATACGGTATGTATATTGTTTTTTATGTTCTTCTGTTATTTCTTCATTATTTAAAAATGAATAAAATTGAACTGGTGAAAAGCTTGACTGAAAATCTGCTGGAGGTATTCCATCCTTATTATAGAACCATTGAAGAGATACTATAATAGCAACTTTTCTTTCCTTATTCTCAGTACTCTGACTTCCTAAAATAGATAAATGAGTAAGACTCTGCCACCCTTGAACTCCAACAGTTTCTACATCATTCATGCCTTGAATGGGAAAAAAATTTATAGGAGCCTGTGGAACTTGTACATTTAATTCTGAAGTCGCCTGCAATAAAATATAATCATTATCTGCAAAATAATTATTAAATCTTACCCCCTTGTCCTTATAAACGCTGTTGTACTCTTTTCCAGCCCATGATAATTCCTTTGTTTCCAACATATTATCAATACTTTTATCAAGAAAATTATTAACTAATATTAATGCTAATATTGCTGCAAAAAAAGGAATTAAAAAGCAACCAAACTTCTTTGACATATTTTCCTCCCTTTCTATTTTTTCCTAAATAATTGTATACCTATATTCAGTATTATTCAACTTTATTTATGAGTAAATATTATTTTTTTTTCTAATTTTTTAAATATTTTATAGTTCACATGTATTGCAAGTCATTTGCATATAGATGTATAATAAACGTTGA
Organism: Clostridium sp.; assembly: GCA_051878075.1. Taxonomy (GTDB): domain Bacteria; phylum Bacillota; class Clostridia; order Clostridiales; family Clostridiaceae; genus Clostridium. The sequence goes on from JBJEJM010000020.1 coordinate 32,991, forward strand.
TATTTAATTGAATTTTTTATTTAATAATTAACAGAATCTAAATTTTAAATTTAACCATATAATCAATTTACAGTAAATTAAGGAGTTGATTTTTTGATTCAAATAAATAACATGTCATTCTCATATATAAAAGGAAGTAATTTATTAAGGAATATAAATCTGACTATTCCAACAGGTGCATATTTATCTATACTTGGAGAAAATGGAAGCTGCAAAAGTACATTAGTAAAATTAATACTTGGTTTATTAAAACCAGATTGCGGTTCAATTGAAGTAGATACAGATAAAATATCTTACGTAGCTCAGAGACTTGATAACTTCAATGGAGAATTTCCAATAACAGTTACTGAAATTTTAAC
>JBJEJM010000021.1:0-7762 GCA_051878075.1 Clostridium sp.
AAAAGGGATCAGTGAACTTTTCACGAAGACAAGCTGATAATGCAGGTCAGATGGGACCTTTATATGAGATTAATGTAGAATTGATGAAAATAAAAAATACTAAAAATAGTGAAGATAAAGAGAGTATAAAGAATGAGATACTCTTTACTGGAAATACAACTAAAAATATAGTTGAAGATTAAGAGCAGAGTAAAGATTAATTATTATCAGTAATGGAGGGTGTAATGGAGAAAAAGAAAAAAGGCGCCACATTAATATTTGTAATAATTATAATCATGTTTTTAACAATAGTAGCAATAGGAACCCTTTCCATGATATTAGGAAACTATAAATCAAGGGTTGCAGAAAGCAGAAGAATTGAAAATCTGTATGCTTCAGAATCTGGACTTGATATAGCTTACAATATTTGTGGCAAGACAATGGAATCAGCAATTAAATACGGATATTATCAGGTATTGAGGCTTAGATATGAAGATGAATCAAATGGACATGAATTTAAAGAAAAATATGATCAGCTTAAAGATGATATAAATCAGTTAAATGAAAATATTAAGAATATTGAAAAGAAAAAAGATAAATCAGATAATGACAATAAAATTATAGAAAAGTGCAGAAAAGGGATTGAAACAGATAGAAATGTAATGGATGAAATAGAAAAGGAAGAATTTAAAAGTGCATTTAAAGCTTATATAAAGAATGAATATTCAGAAGCCTGGTATAAGAAATCAGATGTTTTAAAAGGAAGTATTGAAAATCATAAGTATACAGATGTTAATCTTTCATATAAAAAGCAGGCAGGTGAGATTGAAATAACGCCTGAATATGAAGAATATACACTGGATTATTTTACAGACTATACAGTAAATTATGACGTCAATTCAGATTTTACAGATGAAAAACCAGAGTCAGCTAATAATGAGTATCCTAAAGTATCTGTTAAAAAATTAGATTTACAGAAAGAAGGCAATAGTCCAAAAGAAGAAATATCTAATTATAAGAATAATGATGAAAGACATTTTAAAGAAGTAGAGTTTAAGAAACAAAAAAAAGAATATTTTGATATTGTGTTAGATTCACAATTCTTAGCTAAAGAAAAAGTTTCAAAACATACAGGGGAAAATAAACGTGAAATTCAGGCAGGTTATAAAATGCCTGTACCAGAATATGATGAAGTGTTATGGCAGACATCCCTTGGCGATATGAATCAGTATACTATATTTGAAGGAAATTTAAGAGGATTGACTATTGGAGGAAATATGTGTGTTGAAGACTGTAAATCCTTAAGTATAAATGGTGATATATTCATTGAGGGAAATCCAGATGAAATTGAAAATGCTGATAACGAAAAGGTATATGGAAAGTACAGAGGTGGTGTAGAGATAAATAATAGTAAGGTGAATTTCAGCCCAGCTTTAGATGTGGAAGATGATGAAGAAAATTCTAAAGCAGATATAGTTACAAGAGGAACTTTTAATATACAGAATAAAGCAGAAGTAAATGAAAAGTACAGTGAAATAGTAAATGAAGAAAGTGATTTCCTTGGAAATATAGGAGAATCAGCTGGGGAAATAAATTTATATGCAGCAAATGTTTATGTTGGAAATATAAGAAAGCAGGGATTGAGTGGAAGTGAATTATCAGAGGATTCAAAATTAATAGTTAACAATATGATTATTGATAATGACCTCGCATTAAATTCATCAAATACTGTAATAGGCATGGAAAATTTTTATGGAATAAATAGTAATACTGTTGATAATCAAGATGAAGATGAAGAAATGCTGAAAGGCAGTGAAAATGAAGAACAAGAAAAGGCTATAAAGAAAAATTCAAGTGCTATTATTGTTAATGGGTATAAGGACTCAGCTGGAGATGAAGAATCGAAGATAAAAATTACTGATAAAGCTTATATTATGGGAGTAGCTCATATCGATACACTTAATAATTATCAGACTGGTGAATCTGTAGCAGTAAAGGGAAACTATACTGCATATGCTGTTCCTATAAGTCCTGATGAAGTATTTAAGTATGACAAGCCACTTCAGGTGTTGGATGATGATAATGTAAACAATAAGGCAAAGCATTTTGGAGATTATTGGAATGGCAGTGCTGAAAATAAAATAAAAGTTGATAAAAAAGAAGCAGATTCAGGAGGAGTAATTCTGCCAGATAAGACATATTCTATTGGATCGATTGTTTATAAGGATAGTAATGGACAGCTTTGGGTGAAATATCCCAATATAAACGACTCAGTAGAAAAAACAATTAATGAGAAAAAATCAGATTATGCAAAGAGAGTTTTTGATTTAGGATTAAGGAAACATGAAAGCGGTTATGATTTTCTGGAAAGATATGTGGAGTGTTCTAATGATGAAAGCAAGATGGATAAAGTTGAGGATATGTTAACTGGAGTGAATGAAGAAGCACTTGGAACTGATTATGATTATGATGAACAGCTGGATAAATTAAATCATGGAGAATTGGGTGCTGTATTTAATCCAGATAAAGATTCAACTATAGAAATAACAGGTACTGATGCTAAAGGTGTTATTGTTACAAAAGGACATGTTAAGATAAAGGATAATGCTGACTTTACAGGTGTTATTATTGCTGGAGGCGATTTGACAATAGAAGATATTAATAATGAAGTAACAGTAACTTATGACAAAAAGGTAGTAAATGATGTTATAAAGAACAATCAGGAATTGTTTCATAATGTATTTTCTGATTTTACTTCAAGTACAGATTACAATGAACATTATGGAGAAGAAATATTGTTAAAACAGATATTAGAGCAGAAGTACGATGTCAATAATTTTTTACAGAAGAAACTTTGGAAAATAGTACTTTAAAAGGGAGGGCTGAATTTGCAGAACATGAAAATGAAAGGATTCACCTTAATTGAAATGATAATAGTTATAGCTGTTAGTGCAATTGTAATAGGTATTGGAACATCTATATTCATGAATGGAAACAGAGTTACTACAGATTCAGATGTAAAGTCTGATCTTCAAATTGAGTGCCAGGACATTCAACAGCAGATAAGCAATAACTTAATGTGTTCAAGTAAAATTTATGCCCTTTCAAGTGAAGGAAGTATTCAGATTGCAGAAGATGCAAGTGATGAAGAAAAAGCAGAAATACTTAAAAACTGTAAAGACAGTATAAAGAAAATTAAGGAAGTTTCATTTATAGTACTTGATCCAGGAGAGGTAAAGTCAGAAGATGAATCTGATGAAAATGAAATTCCTGACAATATTATTGAGTATAAATATATTTTCAGGGCTGAAGGAAGTCAGCTCATAATGGAAAAGCATAAGGAGAAAATATACAAAAAGGACAAAGATACAAATGAATATAAAAAAGAAGATGTTAATGAAACTGTATATAAGAATAAAATTTTATCAAATAACTTAAAGAGTTTTGAGTTACAGCCTAATGGTGAATGTGGAGTTGACATAAAAATTCAATTGGATAAGAGCAAATGGAAAGTAAATCAGGATTACAATGTTGATGTAAATGTATTATTTAGAAACAAGGGAATTGTTGTTGATAACTGCTAAAGCATGAGTAAGTATTTTGAAAAATGTGTTTGATGCATAAATCAACTATAAAATTTATGGGGGCGTATATGTATGCTTAAAAAGATAGGTATTAACAGGGTACTTAAAACAGGTACAGTATTATTTATTGTTTTTGGCGTTTTAGCAGGTGTCTGCAGATATATTGGTTCAGATATGAAAATTTGGAATAAATCTCTTTTAACAAATGATGATAATAATGCAGACAGCAGTTATACGATTAAAATGGATTCTGTGCAATTAACAGCAAAACTTGAAAAGCTGACTAATATTTCAAATGGTGAGGTTGTAACACAGGCAGATAAGACTAAGTATACAAATCTTATGATTGATACAGATTTCAATTTTAATAATTTTGATCCATCAGCCTTGGGAATTTCAAGTGATGATGGATGCATAGATTTTAGTCAGTTAAAAAATGCTTCAGGATTAGAAAATATGGGCTTAAGTGATGTGGGAATTACAGGCGGTCAGGTTGAAGCACAGTATAAAATAGGCCTTATGGAAAATCCAAAAACTGAAAAAAATAATAATATACCTATGGAAGTTGCTATATTAATTGATAATAGAATTGATGATCTTTCTTATATTACAAACATGATAAATGAACATTTATATAAGAGCCCACAGTTTGTTAATAATGATCAATATAAAGATGTTAAATTTCAATTAATACCATACAATATTGATAAATCAAGAGGCGGGGACTATTATTACAATTTAAGCACACATAATGATTATAAAGATGAACTTCAGGTAATGCTGACAAAATTTAAGGATGACTCTGGCAGAAAAAAAGTAAATGAGAATTATACATTTTATGATGCTTTAAAGGATGCGGAATATTGGTTTGATAACAATGGATTTCCATCTGATTCAGAGACTATGCTTATTGTAGGACCAGAAATAGAGGATGAGGATTATAATCAGTGTATGACTGGCAACAATGGCAGTTTTGTGTTAGAAAACAATTATCCTGTTATTACTATTTTCCTTAGTACACATAGTTATGGAGACAGTATTGAAAGCTTATCAGAAGATTATTATTCAAATATGAAGAAAATCCATGACACAATAGGCGGGGCGGATACAACTTTTCATATAACTTATAATGATAAGGATTCAGGAAATGGTACTAATAATGATATTATGGAAAGAACTTATGCTGCTGATGGAAAGTGTATAGGAGACAGAGTCGCAGAAGAACTTTCAAGGGCAATTTTTGATAGAGAAACAACTATTAGTGGAAATCTCCATTTAAATTTAGGTAAAGATATACGATTAAGCAGAAATGATACAAGCAATTCTGAAAAAACAATAGATAGTGAAGGCAAAGAAAACATTGATGTTAATATACCACAGATAGGCATAGAATCGGATTATTCTATTTATGGAATGAATTATATCAATGCATCTGATTCTGTTATACAGGAATTTTTATACGATATAGTAGCAAATGCTGGTTCTGATGGATCTATAGATTATGCTAAGTCTGTAGAGTATTTTAATGAAAAGTTTAAAGATACAAATATTGAAGTTGATGAAAATGATGTAAGAAAAATAACACAGGGTATGAGTAGTATTTTATCAAATACAATAGGACAGATAAATTTAGAAAATAGTAATATTATATATTCAGAAGATAAAGGAATTATAGATAAATCAAGTTATGATGCAGTAAGTGGGGAAAAGGCAGTTGTTTTATTAAAAAATTATATAGATGATAACAAGAAATATAGTGATGAAAATAAAAAATATCTCTTATTAGAAAATTTACTATTTACAATGTTGAAAGATAAAATAGACTATAAAATTGATATGGCTTTAAAGGGAAAAATAATGAGCATATATGAAAGCTATCCGGAAAAAAGAATTGAGATAGTTAATAACATAATTAATGGTGAAAGTATAGATAGTATTATAGAAGAAATAACTGGATCAAGAGATTCAGATATAATAAACAGGATAAGCAAAACAATAAGAAATTATTTATCTATGACATTCAAGGATAGTAATCTGTATTTAGACAGTGGTATAGTTAGTAATATTGAAAGTATGGATTTAGAAGAAAAGACATTGTCAGAAATTTTAAAACAGGATGGTTCAGGTGATTCCGAATTAACAGAGGTTCAAAATGAAATAAAATCTGGATTAAGTGAAAAGTTTTTTATCCCACTTGGATTGACTCATATAATTTACAGAATAAATGATAATAACAGTATTGTAAATATAACAATTGAACCTTCTTTGAAAGCAGCAGTTAATGATTCAATTCAACAGGTGAAATTTGATGAAAATACAATTATAAGAGAAAGTGGAAAGAATGTAAACAAAGCTGATAAAAATTATTTAAGTTATACATGTACAGCTGGAAATATGACCTTTCAGAAAAGCAATCCAGTAGATACTATACCAATATTAAATTTAAAAAGGAAAGCTGTAACAAAAAATCATGTAATATATGAAAAAATACAAAATAAAGAAGCGGTAGGATTAAATAATGAGGGATTTGCAAAAAATACAGTAGTAACATGTGCAGCAAATGTTTCTGGTGCATCTTCAGAGAAAAAGCTATATCTTAGCATAAACAAAGAGCTTGGTATTGAGCATCAGCCTAAAGTTTATTATGTAAATGATAATTCAGAATTAGTAAAGATATGTGATATGACTGAAAGTGGAACAGATAATGAAAATATCAAGTATGAATGTAGTATAGGCGGAGATTATAAAAATGTTATAGTATTATACAGTGTTCGATTAAATGGCAGTAGTAATATAACTCGTTATGAAAATAATATAAAGGTATCAGGATTGTCAAATGGAGAAGGAGATCTTGATATTGAACAGTTAAATTATAAACCAGCTCCAGATTTGTTCTAATTATAATATTATATTTTCTATGCTGTACTTTTAGCTGATAATTCAAATTAACATTGAGTTATGTAATTAATTTTTATTAAATATAATTTGAAGAAGTATTTTCTATTTTTGATTAGATAGGAGATGCTTCTTATTTTTTATATTCATAATCAAAGGTTTATATTTTACATAAATTAAACTAAAAAAAGTAAAAAATTGACATAAAATGATAAAGATGTTAAAATAAAAGTATGAAACAAAGAAAGAAGGGTTTTTAATTGAAAAGAAAAATATTAACAACAATGTTAGCAAGTATAATGGCTGTAACTGTTTTTGGGACTGCTTATGTTGCAAATGCAGCTGAAACAGTTATAACAAATCAGACAGAAAATCAGGAAGAAGAGTTTAAGATTACAGAAACTAAAATTAATGGTTCTGCAGATAAAACAGTTTATACTGATGATGCATTAAATTTTACATCAAGTACTACTGGTGCAAAGGGAAATGTAACTTATAGATATTTTATTTCTAATGGAGGAATTTCAGCAGAAAGAACAGAAATACCAGAGCAAGGATATAAGATAACAGAACCAGGAAGATATAGAATTAATGTTAGAGCTGATGATGAAAATGGGAATGTAGCTTTTACTGATTTCTTTATTGATGTAGAATTTAAGATTACAGGTACTAAAATTAATGGATCTTTTAATACAACAGTTCATACTAATGAACCATTATACTTTACATCAACTAATACTAGTGCAGCATCAGATGTAACTTATAGATATTTTATTTCTAATGGAGGAATTTCAGCAGAAAGAACAGAAATACCACAAGGATATAAAATAACAGAACCAGGAAGATATAGAATAAATGTCAGGGCTGATGATGCAAAAGGAAATACAGCTTTTACTGATTTCTTTATTGATGTAGTTGATTAAGAATAGGATAGTCACAAGAGATTCACTAAAATTTAGTCTTTAATTCAATAATATTTAAGTTTTTGGATAATTTAAACTACATATTTAAAATTTACACTTTCGATATTTATATACATAATGTGTTAATATTGAAAGTGTTTTTTTATTTATATAGAAAATCTAAGATAAAGGAATTATAGTAAATAGAAAAAATATTATAATAATTATTTTATATAAATTGATAAGTTTATATTTTGATGTACTAAAATGAGTTTTTAATAAATTTTATAATACGCAATTATTTAAATCTGTCATCATAAATAAGATATTATATAATAATAAACTTAAGTCACCAAAAGACAATAAACGACATAATATATAATATATAGTTTATTAAAGAAC
>JBJEJM010000022.1:0-1776 GCA_051878075.1 Clostridium sp.
GCATTAAAGTTATTATGGCACTTCAACATCTAATTGCTATGTTTGGATCTACAGTATTGGTTCCAATACTTACAGGTCTTGATGTATCAGTGGCATTATTTTGTGCAGGAATTGGAACACTTATATTTCACTTGTGTACCAAAAGGAAAGTTCCAGTATTTTTAGGCTCATCTTTTGCATTTATTCCAGTTATTATAGCAGTTCAGGAAGCATATGGAGATTTAAGGTATGCTCAAGGTGGAATATTAGTCGCAGGATTAATATATGTAATAGTATCGTTTTTCATCAAAAAGATAGGTACAAATAGATTAAAAGCAATTTTACCAGCTCAGGTAGTAGGCCCTATGATAATGGTAATAGGATTAAATCTAATTCCTACAGCATTTAATATGGTTAAGACAAATATTATAGTTGCAGCAATAACACTTGGGACAACCTTGGCAATTAAATATTTTGGAAAAGGATTCTTTTCGCAAATATCAATACTTTGTGGTGTAATAGTTGGATATTCAGTGTCACTTTTCATGGGATTAGTAGATACAGCAGTTATACATAACACATCTATATTATCAGTACCGAATTTTACATTTCCTAAGTTTGATATTGGTGCTATATTGATGATTGCACCAGTTGTACTTGCAACCTTTATGGAGCATATTGGAGATATAACTACTAATGGTCAAGTTGTTGGAAGAGATTTTATTAAGGATCCAGGATTAAATAGAACATTATTGGGTGATGGACTTGCTACTATAACAGCTTCTTTATTTGGAGGTCCTGCAAATACAACTTATGGTGAAAATACAGGAGTATTAGCAATAACAAAAAATTATGATCCATCAATTTTGAGATTAGCAGCAATCTTTGCAATAGTATTAAGTTTTATTGCTAAATTTGGAATGGTAATAAGAACTATTCCATCAGCAGTAATGGGCGGAATAAGTTTAATGTTATTTACAATGATAGCTCTTGTAGGAGTAAACACTATTAGGAATGAAAAAGTTAAAATGAATTGGAAAAATATCGTTGTAATAGCAGCTGTATTAATTATAGGTTTTCTAGGAAAACTTATAGAAGATAAATATGGAATAGTTATAGGAATTAAAATAACAGAAGCTGTAAAAATATCAGGATTGAGTTTTTCTGCAATAGTTGGAGTTATATTGAATTTAATATTAAATGGTTTTAAAATAGATAATAATAAATAACATTAAAAAGAATCAACAATTTTAGTTGGTTCTTTTTTTATATAGATAATATGATTTAAATTTAAAGAAAAATAGCGTATAAAATTTGAAATAATATAAAACTATGGAAAAGTATAATGATATGGTATAATCTTACTATAATAAATTGTGATGAACAGTTATTTAGAAAAGAGATGAGTTCTATGCGAAGTATTAACAATAAATATTTGATTGAAAGAGAAGCAGGCAATGAAGAGAATTTTTGTAAATATGTTGTTAGAGAATGTGAAACCAATCAGAAGTATATTTTTAATATATTAAAAAATGATTTTACATATGAAAAAACACGTGAGTATCTATTAGATAAATTTCAGACTATAAAAAATCTTAATTGCCAGAATGTAGTTAATATATTAGAATTGCAGATTATACATAATATGAATGGAGTAAAACTGGATAGACAGCAATATGGATATCTTATGGAATATTTAGATACAGATATAAATACTAGAGCATATATTAATTCATGTAATTCACAAGAAAAATTAGATTTATTTATGGAATTATGTTCAATAGTTAATACATTAAA
>JBJEJM010000023.1:0-1758 GCA_051878075.1 Clostridium sp.
TATAAAACAGGACTTCTTTCAGTAAATGAAGAAAAGCTTACGGCTGCAGTTAGATCTAATGGAAATAAAGTACGAAATGTTCTTGGAAATTTATCTAATGGTATTGCATCTAGAATATATAATAAAACTAGTTTTGCAATAAATAATGCAAAAGAACTTTATCCAGCTGCTCAGCTAGAAACTAATCACATAAATAACACATATTTTTACAATCCTAATAACAGTTCAATATTACAGTCAAATGTTGCATATTCAACTGGTTTATTATTAAATTATTTAGTATAGCATTTTAAAGCAGTATTTAAAGAGTATATTATTCTTTAAGTACTGTTTTTATTTTGCTTACTATTCATGCCTGTGATAAAATAAAACTGTTTTTATGGATTGATCTTTATTATGCGAACAAATATTTGATTTTATAGATTTTTATCGTATAAAATTCATAAAAATAGTTAAGAATTTATTCATATAAATAAAATTCAAATGATAGGGAGGATGTTTTTTTATGGCATTAACGCCAATGATGGCTGAATATATGAAAACTAAGGAACAGTATAATGACTGTATCCTATTTTATAGATTAGGTGACTTTTATGAAATGTTCTTTGATGATGCAGTTACAGTATCAAGAGAGCTTGAACTTGTACTGACAGGAAAGAACTGTGGACTTGAAGAAAGGGCTCCAATGTGCGGTATACCTCACCATGCAGCAGCAGCTTATATTCCAAGACTTATAAATAAGGGGTATAAGGTTGCTATATGTGAACAGCTTGAGGACCCTAAGCAGTCTAAAGGAATAGTTAAAAGAGGAGTTGTTAAGATTATTACTCCTGGAACATTTGTTGATTCTAATTCTAATTTGGATAATGATAATACATATTTAATGGCTATAACAGAAAATGAAGCCAAGATAGGTATAGCAACATCAGACATAAGTACTGGTGAATTTAAGACAACATCATTCAATAACATAAGAATGAGTCTTTTAGATGAAATAGCAAAGGTAAATCCTAAAGAAATCTTACTTGATATAAATTCAAGCGAAAGTTTAATCAACGATATAAAAGGAATCTGTCCTGCACTTATAACTAAAAAGGATTTTGGAACTTTCCAGGTTTCTGTAGATGAACTTAAAAATCAGTTTTCAGATATGGAAGCAAGCGGTCTTGATAAGGAAAGAGAATTAACAAGCCGTGTACTTTTAAAATATATAAATGAAACTCAAATGATGAGTCTTACAAACATAAATCTGCTTGAACAATATGAAATAATTAATTATATGACAATTGACAGTAATTCAAGACGTAATCTTGAATTAACAGAAAGTATAAGAGAAAAATCTAAAAAAGGTTCACTATTATGGGTTCTTGACAAAAGTGCTACAAGCATGGGAGGAAGAACTATAAGAAGATGGATTGAAGAGCCTCTTATAATAAAATCTGAAATCGAAAAACGTATCAATGGTGTGGAAGAAGTATATAATTCTGTAAGCTTTAATGAAGATTTAAGAAATGCATTAAAAGAAATATATGACATAGAAAGAATTGTAGGTAAGATTTCTAATCAAAATGTCAATGCCAAAGATATGCTGTCTTTGAAAGCATCATTAAATAAGATACCTGAAATAAAAGAACTATTACAATATGCAAAGTCACCGCTTTTAAAGGAATATTACGAAAACCTTGATCCATTAGATGATGTAAGAGTTCTTCTTGAAAAATCAATAAAAGAAGATCCAAGTCTTACTATAAAAGAAGG
>JBJEJM010000024.1:0-7673 GCA_051878075.1 Clostridium sp.
AACTATGTCAGAAGAAACAACAAGTTCAATTTCAGAAGTTACAAGTGCTATTAATGATGTTTCTAACAGCACAAATGAGCAGGTTAATGCAATTGAAAATGCAACGAATTCAGTTTCAGCTTTATCAGATAAAATAGATGAAGTAGAAGAAAATACAAAAGAGATATTGGAATTATCTGAGATTACAGAAAAACTAAGTACTGATGGTTTGAATATATTAGACATACTTGTGGATAAGGCAAGAATAACAAGAGACAATACAAGTGAATCTAGTAATAGTGTAAATGAAATGAATGAAAGTATAAAGAATATAAACTACATATCTGATGCTATTGCAGCAATTACTGAGCAGACTAATTTATTAGCACTTAATGCTTCTATAGAAGCAGCAAGGGCTGGGGAAGCTGGAAAGGGATTTGCAGTTGTAGCTGAAGAAATCAGAGAACTTGCTGAAGAATCTAAAAAATCTACAGATGAAATAAAGAGCATAATAGAAGAAATTAATAAAAAATCAAGCAATGTCTCTAAATCTATGAATGAAACTGTAAATATGTTAATTGATCAAGATAAATCAATTAATAATACTAGAGAAGTATTTAATAAAATCACAAAATCAATTGAACCATTGATGAAATCTATAAAGAATATAAGTAATTTAACTGTAATTATGGAAAGTGATAAAGACAATGTGACTAAAGAAATAGATGGAATATTTAATTCATCTCAAGAAGTGGCATCTGTTGCTGAGGAAGTTACAGCATCTTCAGAAGAGGTTTCAGCAACAATGGATGAACTTACAAAATATACTGATAAACTTAATAATATTGCTGAAAAATTAAAAGGTGAAATAGAAAAGTTTGAATTATAGCTATATAAGTTTTAGAAAAACAACATAGTATTTAATCAGTATTAAAAACACTATATGAATTATCATGTAGTGTTTTTGTTTAAGATACAATTAAGTTGGTATATAATATTAATATAATAAATTAAGAAGGAATGATAAAAATGGACTTTTTCCAAGGTAATATAGATGATATTATATCAAAAAATCAGAAAGCTGTATGGGGGATAATATATATAGGGTTGTTTTTTAGTGCTTTTATTGATTATGCATGGATTATATCATTAATAGCAGCTCTATTTATAAGAGAAGATATAAGTGATGATTTATAATAAGGAAAAGATTTTTTTTGCACTAAAAAAGTATTATGGATTTGATACTTTAAGAAGAGGACAGTATGAAATTATAAGCAGCATATTAAGTAAGAGAGATACATTTTGTCTTATGCCTACAGGAGCAGGAAAATCTCTATGTTATCAGATTCCAGCAATATTATTTCAAGGTATAACAATTGTAATATCACCATTAATATCACTTATGAAAGATCAAGTGGATAATTTGACTGAAGTTGGTATCAAGGGTGCGTATATAAATAGTAGTCAAGATTCTAATACCATTAAAAATATACTTCTTGAAGCGTCAATGGGAGAGTATAAAATCATATATGTTTCGCCTGAAAGACTTGAATCTAAGGTGTTTATTGATATGGTAAGAAATATTAATATTTCACAAATTGCTATAGATGAAGCACACTGCGTATCTCAATGGGGGCATGACTTTAGAAAGAGTTATCTTGGAATTTCAAAGTTTTATAACTTAATTGAAAGCAACCCAGTAATATCTGCATTTACTGCAACAGCTACATATGAAGTACGCGAAGATTCCATAAAACTTTTAGGCTTAAAAAATCCATATGTATACAAGGGTGATATAAATAGAGAAAATCTACGTCTGACTGTGTTAAAAGAGGTAGATAAACTTGAAGAATTAAAAGATATAATAAGAGAAAATGAAGAAAAGTCCGGAATAATATATTGTGTATCAAGAAAAGAAGTAGATATGCTTCACTATTATTTAAAAGATTTAGGATATAATGTTGGAAAATATCATGGAGGACTAAGTGATGAAGAAAAGGATAGGTATCAGGAAGATTTTTTATATGAAAGAATTAATATAATAGTGGCAACTAATGCCTTTGGAATGGGAATAGATAAGTCAAACATAAGATATATAGTACATTTTACACTTCCACAGAATATAGAATCTTATTATCAGGAAATCGGACGTGGAGGAAGAGATGGAGAACTATGCAGATGTTATTTATTTTATAGTGAAAATGATATAAGCAGAGTTGAATATATAATAAATAAAAGTTCATTGATGAGCAGAAGAGAAATTCAGCTTAGAAAGTTTCAATCAATGATTGATTACTGCAATCTTAGTGATTGTTATAGAAAATTTATATTGAATTATTTTGGAAATGACCATAAGCTCAATTATTGTAATAACTGCAGCAACTGTTTAAATGATGATGAACTGAAGGATTTTACAAGAGAAACTCAGATGATACTATCTACTGTATTTAGAACACGTGAAAAATTCGGAGTTTCTGTATTGATTGATGTTTTAAGAGGATTTAAAGGGCCTAAAATAATACAAAATAATTTGGATAAGGTCACTACCTATGGAATAATGAAAGAATATAGAAGTGGATTTATTAAGGTATTAATTAGGAATCTGCTTAATGAAGGATATGTAGACTTAAAAGAAGGAACATATTCCATGCTTAAACTTAATGCTCGGTCAATGAAGGTACTTAAAGGAAAGGAATTAGTTCTATTTAAGATTCTTGATGAAGATGAACCATTATTAGATGAAGAGTTATTCAATAAGCTAAAACAATGGAGAAAGAATAGGGCTTATAAAGAAAATATAAGGCCATATATAATTTTTTCAGATGCAACGTTAGTATCTATATGCAATAGAAAACCTAAAAATTTAGAACAGTTAATGGAGATACGTGGAGTTGGAGAAAAGAAAATTAATGCATATGGAAATGAAATAATACAATTGATTAATAGTTAATTTTGTGAAATAATAAAACTCTACATTTTAATGATTTACATACTGTTAAGTGTTATTTTAAAAATAATTATTCATGAATTTATAGAATACTTAAGATAATTATGCTGAGAATGTATTATTTATAGATATAGTTGCATACAGCAAAGCTTTTGATAACAGTCTACTTGATTCTTTTAAAAATTATTTAAAAGAATCAAGTGAGATTTGTACATTTGAATAATTGTCTTATTCAATAATATTAAGATTAAAATAATAATTGATATTATTGGAATAAGTATAAAATATTGATAAAATAAAATTATATAATCAGAGTATAAAACTTAAGGTTGTTAAAATTCAAGCTGTTATAGGAAAATTATCATGAGAATAATAATCCTATTTATAGGCTTTTAAAAGAAGTAAAAATTAGGACAAGTTTCAAATTTTTACATAAGAATTATGTTTTTTTACTTGATGGTTAAAATTCAAATAGATTGATAAAATTATGATATTTAAGGCATTTGTAGTTTATTTTTTAGCTGCAGAGGTTTTTTATAAAAAATTATTTAGGGGTTGTACACATGAAATATTTTAAAGAAGATATCAAATCTGTGTTAATGGATTTAAATGTCGATCCAGAAAAAGGATTAGACAGTTCTTCTGTAAAACAGAGAAATGAAAAGTATGGAAGAAATGAATTCACTCACAAAGAAGAAGGAAGCATATTAGATGATATTAAAGATGCTTTGATGGAACCTATGATGATAATTTTATTAGCTGCTGCGATAGTAAGTGCAGTTATAGGTGAATACTATGATGCTGTTGGTATTATTATGGCCGTAGCAATAGGTGTTTCAATTGGAATTATAACAGAAGGAAAATCTAAAAAAGCTGCAGAAGCTTTATCTAAAATGACAGAAGACATAGTTGTGAAAGTTCTTAGAGATGGAGAGGTATGTCAGATAAGCAAAAGTGAATTAGTTCCTGGTGACATAGTTTATCTTGAAACAGGGGATATGATTCCGGCAGATGGAAGATTTATAGAAACTGTTGATTTAAAAGTAAGAGAAGATATGCTTACAGGTGAATCTGATGATGTAAAGAAGGATGCAAATGCATTAGTTGAAATGGAAGAAATCCAAGCTAAGGATGGAAGTAAGAAAATCCAGGATCCTATTCCTGCAAAGCAGGTTAATATGGCATTTGGAGGAACGCTAATAGCTTATGGTAAAGCTACTATGGTTGTTACTACTATTGGTGATGCAACTGAAATGGGTAAAATAGCTCAAACACTTCAAATAGAAGATGAAGAAACACCACTTCAAGTTAAACTTGGTGGTTTAGGTGGTACAATTGCAAAAGTATCAAGTGCCATTGCAGGATTATTATTTATATTCATGGTTGTGAAGATGATTTTATCACATTCTCTAGATGTGGATACATCAGGTATTATTCCATTTTTAGATTCTATTGATCCAGTAAAAACAGCTTTTGTTGTATGTGTTGCTTTAATTGTTGCAGCAGTACCAGAGGGGCTTCCTACAATGATAAATATGACACTTGCAATAACAATGCAGAAGATGGCAAAGATAAATGCATTAGTTACAAAGAAAGAAGCCTGTGAGACAATAGGTTCAGTAAGTGTAATATGTTCAGATAAAACTGGAACATTAACACAAAACAGAATGACAGTAGAAAATCTTTATTTAAATGGTGAATTTATAAAAAATGCTGATGATATAAAAGACAGGAATTTTATAAACAATTGTCTCATAAATTCAACTGCAGATATAAACTTTGATGGTGATAAGTGCAATTATCTTGGTAATTCAACAGAATGTGCATTACTTTTATATTTAAAGAATTACGATTATAAAAAAGCTAGAAAAGAAGGGATAATAATTCACCAGATGCCATTTAACTCTAAAAATAAATTTATGGCAACTATTATAAACGATAATAATAACAGAATACTTCTTGCAAAGGGAGCTCCTGAAATATTATTAAATAATGCAGTAAATGAATCTGTAAATGGTGAAATAGTAAAATTAACTGAAGCAAGAAAGAATGAAATCATTACAGAAATTAAAAAACTTCAAGCTAAATCCATGAGAATTCTTGCCTTTGGGTACAGAGTAGTACAGGAAGCAGAAGCAGAAGTAGCTGCTACAAGTATTAATATTCTTTCTCCTGAAACTATAGATGAAAGTGAAGGGCTGGTATTTAATGGATTTGTTGCAATTAAAGATCCATTAAGACCAGATGTAGCAGATGCTATTAAGACTGCTAAAGAAGCTGGTGTTGAAACTAAAATGCTGACAGGTGATAATATAAATACAGCTGTAGCTATAGGTGAAGAACTTGGAATGCTTAAAAAAGGCATGAAAGCTGTTGAAGCAAGTTATATCGATACATTATCAGATGAAGAATTAAAAGAAGAAATAAAAAATATTGCTATTGTTGCCAGAAGTAAGCCGGAAACAAAGATGAGAGTTGTTAATGCACTTCAGGAAAATGGAGAAGTTGTAGGGGTTACAGGTGATGGTATTAACGATGCTCCAGCATTAACAAAAGCTGATGTAGGTATTGCAATGGGTATATCAGGTTCAGAAGTGTCTAAAAATGCAGCAGATATTATTTTAACTGATGATAATTTTACTACAATTATTAATGGGATTAAATGGGGAAGGGGAGTATATGAGAACTTCCAGAGGTTTATTCAATTCCAGCTTACAGTTAACATTATTGCATTTTTAATTGCTATTGTATCGCAGATATTAGATTTAGAAATGCCGTTTACTACAATTCAATTACTATGGGTAAATATTATTATGGATGGACCACCAGCACTGGCTTTAGGATTAGAACCTATAAGAAACAATGTATTTAAGAAAAAACCTGTAGATAGAAATGCAAGTATTATAACAAAAGGCATGGTAAGAAATATTGTATTAAATGCACTATATGTTACAGCTATTTTATTAATTCAAATGAAATTCAATATTCTTGGTGCATCTACTCAATTAGTAGGTAATGCAAGTGAAATGGAAACAGTATTATTTGCATTATTTGCATTTAGTGCATTATTTAATGCATTTAATTGTAGGGAATTTGGAACAGAAAGTATATTACCTAATTTATTTAACAATAAGATAGCACTTCAGATTATAGGAATTACAGCTGTAGCACAAGTAATCTTTACTCAAGTATTTAATAAATTCTTTAATTCAGTACCATTATCTATTGTAATGTGGGGTAAAGTTATTGGTCTTGCATTTATGATAATAGTAGTTAATGAAGTAGTTAAATTTGTTTTAAGATTATTTAAGAAATAAAATATAATTTTAAGCTAGATAGGTTGTTTAAGAATAAAAAATAGTTCAGGGAAAAAGAGTGATAATTCCCTGAGCTATTTTTATATTTAAACATAATTATTATTAATAAAAGTTACTATATAAGGATAGTGCTACATAACACCATAAATATAGGTGTTATGTAGTAGTTTTTATACATAAGATAAATTACCTTTATTTATAAAATCTCTTATTTCAGATTCATTTAAGTAGACATCTCCTATAAGTCCATGTGATCTATATTTTTCATGAGATATATGAAAATCTGAGCCAGCAGTGTAGAATATGTTGTTCTGCTTTGCTATATTTATGAAGTATTTAGTATCATTATCAGTATTAGAAAAATATTTAGCTTCAATTCCATCAAAATCTAATTTTATAATTTCTTTAAAATCAGCAGGAGGAAGAAGTACGGGATGAGCCAAAACAACATTGGCACCAAAAAACTTTAAGATTTCAATTCCATTTTCAACACATATCTTATCACGTCTATAATAATCATTTAAATAGCCATGAAGGAGTTGTTTAATAGTAGATATTTTGTGAGTTTTTATACATTTTAAAACTTCAATGAGAAGTTCATCATTATAACTGTCATCTTTAAAATATCCCAATATATGAACTCTTGTATCATTATATTTTGTTGATAATTCAATGCCTGGAATTACCTTCACACCTATATCATTGCCATATTTTATGGCTTCATTTAATCCTGCTGTAGTATTATGATCAGTTAAGGATATTATATCTACACCTCTTTTTTGTGCCAGCATTACGATTTCACTAGGAGCACAATTACCATCAGAAGCAGTTGAGTGGATGTGAAAATCACCTTTTTTATACATATCATTTCCTTTGGATAAATTATTAATTTCTTAGTTTTAGTATATGAAAATAATTGGATACTAGATACATGATTATTATTTTAAATTTAAATTTAAAAATATTGTAATAAAATCCGTTATACATAAGAATTTAAACAATATCTTGTCGAAAAATGCACAAATATAATAGCTATTCAAAGATAGGAACAGATAATTTAATTTAATGTAGTGAGAGGAAGAGTGAGAATTGTGGATGTATCTCAAATACGTGTTAATATAGGCATATAGGCTGTTTCAAATAATTTGAATAAATGAAAAAGACTTTTATAAAAAGGATTTTATGAGATAAACAGCGAAAAAAGCACAAGAAGAAGGAGAAAAACTAATGAAGAAGACTTTTTTAAAGACTATAATAAGTGCAGGAATTGTTTTATCAACAATTGGAACTTTAGCCCCATTAGGAGTATCTGCCCAATCAAGAGAAGGAGTATCTCAGTGGAAACAAGCTGCAGATAGGACCTGGAGCTATTATGATGGAAATAATGCAGTTAAAGGATGGAAGTATATATCAGGTAACTGGTATTATTT
>JBJEJM010000025.1:0-7661 GCA_051878075.1 Clostridium sp.
ATGATTGTAATAAAATACTATTAAAGAATTCCTAGTAAATATATATGAATTATATAAATTAATAATTTTTATCAAGAAAGGCTGAGGGACTGGCCCTGTGAAGCCTGGCAACCTGAATTATATGTCATTTCATTTAATTTAAGGTGCTAATTCCTGCAGATATTATATATCTGAGAGATAAGAAAGAATTTAAAGGGATAGTTTAACTGTTTTCTTCTTATCTAAGAAAACAGTTTTTTTTATCTAACAATTGATAATTAAGGATTAAATCTCATGAAGAGATTTATAAAAATATGTCATTGAATATCAGTCTTAAAAGAACTGTATGTAATTTACTAAGATAATTAATCATTTAATGGGAGGTTTCAATTTTAATTAATAACTATTCAAGTGTGGAGGGGTATGTTATGAATGAAAATAATGATAGTAATAAAAAAAATCTAAACATAAAAAATCTAGGTGTTGTAGAAAAAATGATATCAAACATGAAATTCGGCTCAATAACATTGATTATTCAGGATGGAGTACTTATACAGATTGAAAAAAACGAAAAGATAAGGCTTAAATAGCATTTATATAAATTAAAATGAAAATAGTAAGATTATATGTCTGACTGGAAAACCAGAGGATATACTTTTGATAATAATGTAGCAAAAGTATGTCCTCTTCTTTTATTTATAAGAGCAGAAGTATAAGGTATTAGTCTAATAAAGCAATAGCATAGATATTACTGCAAAGATTTTTATATTTAAAATCAGCATTATATATATTTAGAAATCAACAATAAATAAATTCAGGGGGAGTGTTAAATATGGCAGAAAAGAAGTTAAGACAGATAGCAATCTACGGAAAAGGGGGTATCGGTAAATCTACAACAACACAGAACTTAACTGCTGGTCTTTCAGAACTTGGCAAGAAAATAATGGTTGTTGGATGCGATCCCAAGGCAGATTCAACAAGGCTTCTTTTAGGAGGACTTGCACAGAAGACAGTTCTAGATACTTTAAGAGAAGAAGGAGATGACATTGAATTAGATTCAATCATGAAAACAGGATTTAACGGAATCAGATGTGTTGAATCAGGAGGACCAGAACCTGGTGTAGGATGTGCAGGAAGAGGTATCATAACATCAATTGGAATGCTTGAAAACCTTGGAGCATACACAGATGATCTTGATTATGTTTTCTATGATGTACTTGGTGATGTTGTGTGTGGTGGATTTGCAATGCCAATAAGAGAAGGAAAGGCAAAGGAAATTTATATTGTAGCAAGTGGAGAAATGATGGCTTTATATGCAGCAAATAATATCTGCAAAGGTATTAAAAAATATGCACTAAAAGGCGGAGTAAGACTTGGAGGAATAATTTGTAACAGCAGAAATGTTGATAGGGAAATTGAATTATTAACTGCATTTGCAGAAGAGCTTGGAACTCAGCTTATTCATTTTGTGCCAAGAAACAATGTAGTTCAAAGAGCAGAAATAAGAAAGAAGACTGTTATTCAATATGATCCACAAAATGAACAGGCTGATGAATATAGAGAACTGGCAAGAAAAATAGAAGAAAATAAATTATTTGTTATTCCAAAGCCAATGACTCAGGAAAGACTTGAAGAAATTTTAATTGAATATGGATTAATGGATGATGTAGATGAAAAAGTTCCAGCTCAAGTTTAAATTTTGCTGCCTGAAAATCATTAAATCAATATTTTTTCAAATTATCAGATATTGAAGAAGGAGAATAAATAATGGCAAGAAAAAAGATCAATCTCAATGTAACAAATGTAGAAGTAAGGGAAACAAGATTAGGTACAATCGTAAACTGGAATGGAAGTGCCAAGGATTTAGTAAAAGCATCTCAATATGAAGCAAGAGGAAAGGGCGAAAAAAGAAAATGTGGATCAGGGGAAGGATGCAGATTATGTGCAAGTGCCGGACCTTTTTCACAAGCCACAACATGTAGTTCAAAAATGGTATCATGCCAGGCAGGAATGGTGGTTGATGCAGTGTTAATACAACATTCATCTATTGGATGTGCAGTTGATGCAACAAACTATACAACTACATATCGTGTAGGGTTAAAGCTTAGAGGCTATAAAGTTGAGGACATAAGAACAGTAACTACTAATCTTCTTGAAAAAGACATGGTTTTCGGAGCAACTGATAAGTTGAAACAGACAATCAAAGATGTATGGGAAAGATTACAGCCAAAAGTAATCTTTATAGGAAATTCCTGCGCTACAGCAATAATTGGTGAAGATATAGAAAGTGCTGCAAGGGAAGCAGAAGAAAAGTATAAAATTCCAGTTGTTCCTCTAAGCTGTGAAGGATTCAGGGCAGCCCACTGGACAACAGGATTTGATGCAGTTCAGCATGGTATACTCAGACAGGTTGTAAATAAACATCCTAAAAAGCAGGAAGACCTTGTTAATGTAATAAACCTGTTTGGAAGCGATGTTTTTACTCCAATATTTAAAGAATTAAATTTAAGAGTCAACTTTGCAGTGGATCTTGCTACTGTAGATAATTTAAGACAGCTTTCAGAAGCAGCCTGTACAACAACTTTCTGTTATACATTATCATCATATATTGCAGCAGGACTTGAACAAGAATATGGAGTAAAAGAAATAAAATCAAAGCAGCCATATGGATTTTCTGGAACAGATGAATGGCTCAGGGAAATTGCAAAAGCAACAGACAGAGTTGATCTTACAGAAAAATATATAGAAAAAGAGCATAAAAGAGTGGAAAAGGAAGTGGAAAAATATAGAAAAAAATTTAAAGGAATAAAAGCAATTGTTGCAACAGGTTCAGCATATGCGCATGGGCTTGTTACAGTTCTCAGGGAGCTGGGAATTGAAGTTGATGGAACATTAGTATTCCATCATGATCCTGTTTATGACAGCGGTGATGTAAGGCAGGATACTTTAAGGACTCTTGTTGATGAAACTGGAGATATAAAGAACTTTACAGTTGCAAACAGGCAGCAGTTTGCTTTTGCTTCACTTATAAAAAAGACAAATCCTGATTTTGTGATTGTAAGACATACAGGTCTTGCACCACTAGCAGCAAAGCTTGGAGTTCCAGGTGTAGCAATTGGAGATGAAAATAAATCAATAGGATATCAGGGACTTTTAAATATAGCAGAAACAGTAGAAGCAGTAATGCAGCGAAGAAAATTTAATGATGACTTGAGAAAACATGCTGATCTTCCTTATACAGACTGGTGGCTTCAACAGGAAGATTCATTAATATTATCAAAGCATCCGGAAATATTAGAAGAAATATAGCGAGGAGTAATAATTATGTCAAATAACAGCAATTCTTTTGAACAAACCAATACAATAGGAAAACCACGTTATGGATGTGCTATAGCTGCATTATATACTGCTGTTGCAATTCCTGGTGCAGTACCAATAACACATTGTGGACCAGGATGTGTAGATAAACAGCATGTTGGGTTTTCAGTAGCAAATGGCATGCAGGGAGGAGGTGGAGCAATAGTTCCAAGTGTTAATGCAGGAGAAAAAGAAATTGTATTTGGAGGAGAAAAAAAGCTTAGAGAACTTATAAGGTCAACTTTGAAGATTATGAAAGGTGATTTGTTTGTTGTACTTGGAGGGTGTACAGGAGAGCTTGTTGGAGATGATATAGGTTCTGTAGTATCAGAATTCCAGCAGAAAGGCGTTCCAATAGTGTATGCAGAAACTGGTGGATTTAAAGGTAATAATTTAATAGGCCACGAAATAGTAATCAAAGCAATAATTGATCAGTTTGTAGGAAAGTATGAAGGAGAAAAAGAAAAAGGTCTTATAAATGTTTTTTCAGAAGTTCCATATTACAATACTTTTTGGAATGGTGATCTTACAGAAATTAAGAGAATTCTAGAAGGAGCAGGTTTTAAAGTCAATATACTTTTTGGATGTGAAAGCAATGGAGTAAGTGAATGGAAAGAAATACCTAAGGCTCAGTTTAATTTATTGTTATCTCCATGGGTGGGATTAAAAACTGTAAAACATCTTGAAAAGAAATATGGACAACCATATCTTCATATTCCAGCAGTTCCAATTGGAGCAAAGGAAACATCAGAATTTTTAAGAAAAGTTACTGATTTTGCAGGCATTAACAAAGAAAATGCAGAGAAATTTATAGAGAAAGAAGAAAAACGTTATTATTATTATTTAAATAGTTTTTCAGAATTCTATTCTGAATACACATATGGACTTCCAGCAAAATATGTAGTAGTTGGAGATAGTTTATATAATCTATCATTAAACAGATTTTTAGTAAATCAGCTCGGACTGATACCTTTAAAACAAATAATAGTAGACAATCCCCCAAATAAATACCGAGAGTTTATAAAAAATGAATATGAAAATCTTGCTGAAGATGTATCTGCAGAAGCAGATTTCATAGAAGATGGATATATAATTGATAAAACTATTGATAAAATGCAATTTGGAAGTTTAAAGCCAATAATTCTTGGTGCAGGCTGGGAAAGGGATATTTCAAGAAAATATAATGCAGTATTTTTAGAAATAAGTTTTCCTGCCAATCATGAAGTAGTTATAAACAGGTCTTATGTTGGGTATAATGGAGCATTGAATTTAATTGAAAGAATTTATTCTAAATACTTAAGTTTGAATGCATAAGTGAATATAAGAAGGATATCTAACTAGGAAACTAGAGGATATATACTTATTAACAAATTAAGTTGATAAATATATATCCTTTTTTATATCTGTAATATAAAAATAGGAGGGAATAAGTATATGGAAAATAGAAAAATCAAAGAACCTAAAATTATATTAGATAAATTGAGCCAGGTATATTATATAAGAAATAAAGAAAATTCAAAAAAGGTGAAATTTCAGGCTTTAAAGGATTTTACACTTTCAATTAATAAAGGTGAATTTATTGCAATTGTTGGTCCTAGCGGATGTGGAAAATCTACACTTCTGGATATAATATCAGGTCTGGTAAAAGCAGATTCGGGAAGTGTCTTAATTGATGGAAAAGAAGTTAATGGTCCTGCATTAGATAGAGGTTTTGTAATGCAGGGATATGCACTATTTCCATGGAGGACAATAAGAAAAAATGTTGAGTTTGGCCTTGAGCTTAAAAAGATTCCTAAAAAAGAAAGAACTAAAATAAGTGATGAATTTATTGAGCTTGTAGGGCTTAAGGGATTTGAAGATAGATATCCTCATGAATTATCAGGAGGTATGAGGCAGAGAGTTGCTATAGCACGTTCTTTAGCATATAATCCGGAAGTTCTGCTTATGGATGAGCCATTTGCAGCAGTTGATGCCCAGACAAGGGAAACACTTCAAGATGAACTTATGAGAATCTGGGCGAAAACAAATAAAACAATAATATTTGTTACACATAGTATTGAAGAAGCAGTTCTCCTTGCAGATAGAGTTGTTGTAATGACTAAAAATCCTGGAACTATTAAAAAGGTAGTAGATATAGATCTGCCACGTCCAAGAACTAATTCTGATATGAGATTTTCATCTGATTATAAATGGATAAGTAACAAAGTATATGAATACCTTCATGATAAGCCCCTTGAAGAAGACGACTATATCGATAATAAACGAATTATTTCATTATAGTGGCTATTATGCCAGAGATACATGCGGAATAGATTTACAGCCTGCTTTATTTAGTTATGAAAATTATGTATTTATTATGTATCTGCTCATTCTCATAATGATTTTTAAGAGGTGAAGATCTGATGAAATATAAAGCTTTGATATTAATTGTAATTGTAATGTTATTTACACTTTCAGGATGTGCAGACTCATATGAGAATGATGATATAGTTAAAGTGGGATATATTGGAGATTGTATGGAACTGCCGCTATTTACTGCATATGAAAATGGATATTTTGAAAAAGAGGGTTTGAAAATAGAATTAGTTAAAATCAATGATAAAGATATTGAAGAACAAATAAATAAATGCAGTATTGATGCATTTACATGTGATTATAGATTTTTCAAGTGGAATGAAGATAGTGTAAGTATAAAAGCAGGTATTGGATTGGCAAGCGGTGCAGTTGAAATTATAGCTTCTAAGAAAAGCAATATTAAAAGAATACAAGATATAAAAAATAAAAAAATAGGAGTAGAAAGTCAGGGAAATGGAGCTATGGCCTCTGCTTTAAGATTATTCAATAGAAATAATATTGGTCAGGATTCTATTGAATGGATTTATCTAAATGGTGAAAGTCCAATAGATGCTATTAATGAAGGAAAAATCGATGCTGCTGTAGTATGGAATATCAATAAAGAATATGATGATGATATAAATATAGTATATAAAACTGAACTTGCAGAAAATAAGAATTTACCATGCAATAATCATAGTGCCCATAGTAAAAATTATTTTTATATTAATTTTGCAGGTGTAAGGGCTGAAATAGCAGATAAATACCCAGAAAAGACTGCTGGAATCTTAAGAGCATGGAGTGAAGGAGCAAATACAGTTGAAGAAAAAAGAAATGACTGCTTGAAAATGGCACTTGAAAAAGGATATATAGAAAGTGCAAATGATGAAGATAAAGCTGAAATCAATTATTTTATGTGGATGCCATCAGTCAAATCAGCTAAAGATAACTTAAAAGAATATATACGTGTTCAAAAAGAAAGTGGAATGCTTAAAGATGATTTGAATGAGGATGTTTTTTTTAACAATATAGTTGCAGATGTACTGCCATTATGGGATTGATAGTTTTTTACTAAATAATAACGTGTAAGGGAGGGATTTCTTATGGAAAATATGTTATTTAAAGTTGGCGGTATGACGTGTACACTATGTTCAAGCAAACTTGAAAACAGATTGAGGAAGGTCTCAGGGATTAAACAAGTCAAAGTCAATTATGCAACAGAAATTACATCAGTAACATATGATAAAGACTTATGCAGTAAAGAAGAAATAATTAAGGCAGTCAATTCATCTGGTTTTTTTATAAATGATGATGAAGGAAAGGAATATGAAAGGTATTTCAGAAGATTAAAAAATAAGATAATTATAGGTTTTATTTTATTAACACCACTTATGCTTTCTATGATAAGCTGCTGGATGTATGATTTATCTTTAATTATAGATCCAGAATATAACTCTAAATTTACTATGTGGCTTGGAGGAATAAGATATAAATTGGCTTTGTTTCATAATTGGAAATTTCAAATTATGATAATTACTCCAATTCAGTTTATCATAGGATTTCAATTTTATAAGAATGCTTTTTATTCTATAATATCTAAAGCACCTGGAATGGACTTGCTTGTTTCAGTCAGCACTTTAGCAACTTATGGATATAGTCTTTATATAGGTTTAAAAAGTCCTGTATTTAATACTAATTCATATTTTGAATCTGGAGGAATGATAATTTTATTTGTTATGCTTGGAAAATATATAGAAGCTTTAGCAAAGAAGAAAACGTCAAACAGTATTGAAGAGCTGATAAGATTACAGCCAAAGACTGTAAGGGTAATAACAGAAAATGGAGAAATAGAAAAGAAAATAAAAGATATTATAATTGGTGAAGTTGCTGCAATTTATCCAGGCGAAGTGGTTCCTGTTGACGGGCAGGTTATTTCTGGAGAATCTTTTATAGATGAATCAATGCTTACAGGAGAAAGTGAATTAATCAAA
>JBJEJM010000026.1:0-5215 GCA_051878075.1 Clostridium sp.
AAAGAATATAGAAAACCAGAAGAATATTGTTCAGGAAAAAGTAAATAAATCTTTAAGTATTACAAAAAACATTTCAAATTCAACAGAAAATGTAATAAGCAGCTTAGATGAAATAAATATTTTAAGTAAAGATGTTTCAGATACATCCTTATCTCTGAATAATCTTACACATGATATGAATAATGAAATTCAAATATTTAAGACAAGCAATGATGATAATGAATAATCTGTAGCTTTTACATATATACATAATAATTAAGAAGCATTGAAGTGAAAGTCAAATCACATCAATGCTTCTTTTTATTTTTAAATATGTTTTTATATTTAAATATGCTATAATATAAATTCATTGTACTTTTACCTTGCAGATAAAGCAGCTATTTTTTTTCTATAATAACGAGTACTGGCGATTCATCACTTCTATTAAGGAAACTATGATACATTACCCCATATTTTGATTTTTCAAGACATTTTACATAATTTAATATACTCTCTTCTTCTGACTTGCCTTCATCATGACCTCTATAAATGGCAATAGACATAATTCCTCCGCTGTTTAATAAGACTAGTCCTTCCTTAATACTTGTCAGAGAACTTTCATGCATAGTAGTTATATGTTTATCTCCTCCTGGCAGGAAACCTAAATTATACATGATGCAGTCTATATTCTCTTTTACATAATCATTCAGCTTGTCATGTGAATCATTAATAACTTCAACATTCCCAATATTTTTCTTCTTATAATTATCGCATGCACATTTTTGTATATCAAATGCATAAACCTTCTTAAATCTTTCAGTTAAGAAATCAGTATCATGCCCATTCCCTAATGTTGCATCTACTGCGCTTCCTTTATTATCTAAAAAATTGTCTATTATATAATGAGAAATTATACTTATATCCCCTACATATTTAAACACAGCATTCCCCTCCTTATCTTACTTTCATATAAGCTTAATAAATTCTGTTTCATTACTTCTCTCTTATTATCTTAATGGTTTCTGTTTTATTACGCTTCCCTGAACTGATATTATAAAAATATTCATAACTTTTAAAGTTCTATTTATCTTATTCTATTATCTTATATTGAATATTACACTACTACTGGAATAAAAAACATAGTATCTCTGCTGTTCATTTTATGTATTTCAAAATTCATATCATAAACAGCTTTTAAATTTTCAGCTGTGAGAACTTCTTTTACAGGACCTTCTGCATATACAGTTCCATTTTTCATCAAAAATATTTCTCTGCAGTAAGCAGCACTTAAATTCAAGTCGTGAAGTATTGCTATTATTGTCTTATTTTCTTCTTTGTTTAACTTCTTCAATGTTTCCATGAGCTCAACCTGATATCGTATGTCTAAATGAGATATTGGTTCATCTAAAATAAGATATTTCGTATCCTGTGCTATTGCTCTTGCAACTAATACCCTTTGTGCTTCTCCGCCACTCAGATATGAAAAACATTTATCTTTCAGGTAACTGCAGTTTGTAATTTCCATTGAATGATCTATTATTTCTCTATCTCTCTTTGATAAATCATGAAATCTTTTTATATATGGATTTCTTCCCATTGCAATAATATCATATACTGAAAAATTCACATCCATATTAACATTTTGAGGAACAAAAGAAATACTGCATGCAAGCTCTCTAATTGAATAATCTTTTATATTCTTATCTTCAATCCTGATTTCGCCTTCTTCTGCATTGAGAAATCTAAGAATATGGCGTATCAATGAAGTTTTCCCAGAACCATTTGGGCCAAGGATTCCGTAAAATCCTCCTTCATGGAATTTACCGCAAATATTATTTAATATTTTACTTTCGCTTTTATCAGGCTGCCAGTTTAATTTGTCTATTTCTATTTTTTTATTATTTTTTATATTAGTCTGCAATATATCTGTGCTTATATTTTCACTCATCATACATTCCTCAGAACTTTCTGTTTTTATTATTTTTATATAAAAGATAAATAAAATATGGAGCCCCGAAAACTGATGTTATAACACCGACAGGTATTTCTGTAGGCTGTGCTGCTGTTCTTGCAATGGTATCACATATAATCATAAAAGACGCTCCCCCAAGATAAGAAACTGGAAGCAGTATTCTATGATCCGATCCTATGATAAGCCTCATACAATGTGGAATGATAAGACCTACAAATCCTATTGTTCCACTTACTGAAACACTTGCTGCAACAAGTACTGATGAAACTATTATCAGAGTCTTTTTTACTTTGGATGTATCTACTCCTAGACTTGAAGCTGCTTCATCACCAGTAAGGATTAAATTCAGATCCCTTCCATATATAAATAATACCATCAAACTCACTAAAGATATGGCTGAAATAAAACCAACCTTATTCCAGTTAGCAGATGTAAAACTGCCTAATGTCCATAAATATACTTTCTCCAAATCTTCCCTATTGTATATCATAAGCAGTGAAATTGCTGAACTAAGCATTGTACTTATAGCTGTCCCAGTCAATAGCAGATTTGTTACCATGACTTTCTCTCCAAGGCATCCGATTCTATAGACCAGCATTACTGTAATAATTGCACCAGTAAATGCAAAAAGTCCTATTACACCGATTCCAAAAAAGTTCAATGTAATTCCTGATAAAATTGCTATTGTAGCCCCTAATGAAGCTCCTGATGAAATCCCCAGTATATGAGGATCTGCTAAAGGATTTCTGAATATTGCTTGGAAGGTGCATCCAACCACTGCAAGAGCTCCTCCAACTAGAGAAGACTGCAGAATTCTTGGCAGACGCACCTTCCATACAATTACTTCATATACTTCTTTTATTTCTGACGAATCTGTCATTCTATTCAAAACTGGAACTTTAGACATTAATATCTTAAAACTCTCCGCAATTGTAAGTGAAGAAGATCCGACAGATGATGAGATTACAATGCAAAGGAACAGAAAAATACATAGAAAACTAATATATAAATAGTATTTTTTCTTTTTTCCCTTCACTAAATTCCCTCCTGTTATTTAAATGCATCTGGATGGAATATCTTTGCTAATTCTAACACTCCTTCAGCATTACGATATCCTTGACGGTCAAGCATATTATTATCTATTTCATAAACTCTGCCTTCTTTAACAGCAGTTAATTCCTTGTATCCCTCTGTAGACATAAAGTTATCTTTTTCACCTTTTCTTACTACAATTATTTCAGGATCAGCTTCTAATAAAGCTTCTAATGAAAATGACCAGTTATCAGATGCAGGAACTATATTTTTTCCTCCTGCAAGTTTAATTAATCCACCTACAAAAGTATTTTCTGGAGCTGAAAAATCTCCTCCTTCTCCATAACCTACAACATAATATACAGTAGGTTCTTGTTTTCCTTTTACAGCAGATTCAACATCACTTATTGTCTTTTTCATTTCACTTATTCTCTGCTCTGCTAAGTCTTCTTTATTTAATGCTTTTCCTAAAGTTTCAATAATAGTGTAAACACCATTTACATCTGTTTCTTCATACAATGAGATTACGTTTATTCCAGCATCTTCAAGCTTCTTTGAATTTTCTTCATCAAAATGTGTTGAAGCTATTACTATATCTGGATTAAGACCTATTATTTTTTCTATATCTGGTTTTCTTAATGTACCAATAGATTCAATATTTTCAGCTGCTTCTGGATAATCACAGTAATTTGTTCTTCCAACTAATTTACCTTCTGCATCAATATCAAAAATAATTTCTGTAATATTAGGCGCAACAGATATTACTCTTTCAGGTTCTTTTTCTAATGCTATTTCTTTTCCAAAAGAATCAACTATCTTTAACGGATATGATACTGATTCAGATTTTACTGATTCATTAACATTATTTTCAGCTGTACCCTTATTAGCACTGCCACATCCTGCCATGCTGAAAACAAGTGATGCAGCCATGGAAAAAGTAATAAGTTTTTTTAGTAATTTATTCATTTTATCTCCTCTTTTGTTTCCTTCCTCCCCGGGAAAGAATACAATTAAAGTTATGGCAGGTTTCCTGACTTAAGGTTCACTTTACTTGCAGATTCCTTCTCAGATTTTAATCCAATGGAATATTTTTTCTGCTTTCATCCCCTATCACAGTAGCAGGGATCTGTTGTGGATTTTCACCACATTCCCTTTTAACTTAACAAAGCACCATACTAATACATTTGAATATTATATACTAGTATCTGTGCAACTTCAAGAAGAGTTAAAAGTTTTTTTCTGAATTCAAATGTCACCTGTTAATCTTAATTTTTTTTCTCCAAAGTATCCTATATGAAATTTGCAATTATTAATATTAAACTCATCATGCCCATTAACTTTAACCATATCATGCTCAAATTCTAATCTTACAGGGATAATATCCTTAGCAGCACTATCCACGTATAGAAATACTTCTTTTGGAGAATAAATATAGTTTTTTCCTTTCTCATCTATTATTTTAATAATATTTGAGGAAGTAGCCAAAGCCTTAACTGTCCCATCATTATTAAACTTCAAAGAATTATTTTCTCCATGTATTCCTATACTTCCTGGGTCATATGCTTCAATTTTTCCTATAGGAGTTGTTACACAAGTGGCAATAACAGGTTCGCATGTCTCTAATTCACCACTTTCATACAATGAAAATCCTGTATGTATATTTATTAACTGTCCATTATGAGTTATTTTTATTTTTTCATTAGGCCATAAAGTAATGCTTTTTATCTTTCCACTTTTATATAATTGGATTGATATTACCTTTGATTTAAATTCTGCAAATTTAAATTTAAAATCATATTCTTCAGCTAATTTATATTCATCATCTTCAGACCAATACCCCGATAATTTACCATTCAAAGGGAATATCCTCTTTAGCTCTCCAGTTTCATAAAAAACAACTTTTTCTACACTGTAATCTTTATCCAAAACAGATATTAAACTTTTATCTTCTAAATCTAAACTTTTTATTTTTCCACTTTTATATAATTTTATTGATGGAAATTCTTTTTTTCTTACATTATCTAAGCTATATCTTGGAATATAAATCTGATCATTTACAGTAATTTCATTCAATTCTTCAACTTGAATAGATTCTACTTCCCCTGAAGTATATTTTCCTGCTATCGTAGCTCCTTTAATTTCTCCATATCCATTAAGAAAATAATTCATATTGCTGCCCCCTTTTCTTATTCCTTATAATAACTCTGAATTTATTTTTTTTCAATTTTGGAA
>JBJEJM010000026.1:5315-7601 GCA_051878075.1 Clostridium sp.
CACTACAATAACCCACATTATAATTTATCTGAATAAAAAAACAAAGAAGATTAAAAATATATATATCTTCTTTGATAATAGCATACATTTTTCCAAATATAATACCTTTTTATATTTTATTTTTGTTACTATCTTGTATTATAATCCAATTTATTTAACTACTATAAGTGTAGATTATTTTTACAACATTATTATATATTTTTTTCATTCTTTTCTTATAAATTAGAAGTATTTTAGTTAAAAGTTTGATTTAATTAATAGATTATGATAACATCACCATAATATATTAATATTATTTACATATAATCTTATAAATAATTAATGTGAGGTGTATACTATGAAGAAAAAATTATCACTTATCTTAACATCATTACTATGTTTCTCACTTATAGGATGTGGGAACAAAGCAAATAATGCAACAAATAATCAGCCTGTAGAACTTACTATTTCCGCTGCTGCAAGTTTAAAAGAAGCTATGGGAGACATTGAACCATTATTTACAGAAAAGTATCCTGATGTAAAATTAACATTTAACTTTGGAGCTTCTGGATCACTACAGCAGCAGATTGAACAAGGTGCTCCTGCTGATGTATTTATTTCTGCTGGCCAGAAGCAGATGAATGCATTAAAAGATGAATCATTAATGGTAGATGATACATGCAGGGATCTGGTAAAAAACAGACTTGTTTTAGTTGGACCATCTAATACTGAAATAACATCACTTAATGATTTAACTACAGACAAGGTAAATAAAATCGCTGTTGGAGAGCCTTCAAGTGTTCCAGCAGGTAAATATGCTGATGAAGTTCTAAAAAATTCAAACATATATGACAGTATCTCATCTAAATTAGTTTTTGCTAAAGACGTTAAGGAAGTTCTTGCATGGTCTACTTCTGGCAATGCTGATGCAGGTTTTGTATACTTAAGTGATGCCATGTCAAATAATTCTGCAAAGATTATTGAAACTATTTCTGAAGACTTACATACACCTATTACATATCCAGTAGGAGTAGTAAAATCTACATCACATTTAGAAGAATCAAAGAATTTTGTTGACTTTTTATATTCAGGCCAGTCAAAAGAAATTTTCGAAAAATATGGATATTCACCAGTTGAATAATTTTATTTGAGGAGATTTTTATGATTACTGATTTTTCTCCATTTTGGATTTCTATTAAAACATCACTATTAAGTACTGTAATAACTCTTATAATAGGAGTTCCAGCTGCTTATTATATTGCAAACAGCAAAACTAAATTTAAGGGATTAATTGATGGAATAATCACCCTTCCTTTAATCCTTCCACCAACAGTAGTAGGATTCTTCCTACTGCTTCTTTGTGGAAAAAACGGACCTGTGGGTATATTCTTAAAAAATCATTTTGATACTACATTGATATTTTCATGGCCTGCAACAGTTTTATCTGCAATTGTTGTTTCATTTCCAATGATGTACAGGTCAACACGTTCTTCATTTGAACAGATTGATTCAAACATAATATCTGCTGCAAGAACACTTGGATTAAGTGAATTTAAAATATTTTATAAAATCGCTGTTCCAATTGCATATCCTGGAATCATAGGTGGTATAGTAATGACATTTGCACGTGCCATGGGTGAATTTGGAGCTACATTGATGCTTGCAGGAAATATTCCAGGAAAAACACAGACTATGCCCCTTGCAATATTCTTTGCTGTAGAAGGTGGAGATATGAAGCAGGCAATGTTATGGGTATTAATCATTATAGGATTTTCATTGTCTATGATTTTAGCAATGAACTATTGGTCTTCAATTCAGGATAGAGTTTTAGGAAAGGGAAAATAGCATGTTAAAAGTTAAGTTTGAAAAATCACTTCCCAATTTTAATATTTCTGTTGATTTTGCTCAAGATAAAGGCATACTTGGTATTCTTGGAGCTTCTGGTTCAGGCAAAAGCATGACTTTAAAAAGCATAGCTGGTCTTGAAAAACCAGACACTGGCATTATTTCTATAGATAATAATATTTTATACGATTCTAACAAGAAAATATATCTTAAGCCACAAAAAAGACATACAGGATATGTATTTCAAAATTATGCTCTTATACCTCATATGAATATAATTGAAAATATAAAGCTGGGCATATTAAAAAATAAAAATGATTCAGACATTAATAATCTATGCAATGAATACATTGAACGCTTTAATTTAAATGGTCTGGAGAATAAATATCCCTGGCAGCTTTCAGGAGGACAACAGCAAAGAGTTGCACTTGCAAGAGCATTAATCACCAAACCCAAGATACT
>JBJEJM010000027.1:0-1740 GCA_051878075.1 Clostridium sp.
TTTGGTACACCTAGTGAGGCTCGAACTCACGGCTTCTGGATTCGAAGTCCAACGCTCTATCCAACTGAGCTATAGGTGCTTATTTTAACCATTTAATTTTACACAATATATATTTTAATCCAAATATAATAAAAAAACAACTAATATTCATTTCTTAATTTCTAAGTAAATAAGGATACTTCAATTATGAAATATCCTCATCCAAATAAATTTTTTCAATTATTCAGCTATGTAAAAATTCTAAAATATAAAATCTTTTATTAAATAAAGTAATGTTCCTACTATTCCACTTCCAAAAATAATTGCAATAGCGCTTGCTTTATATTTTCTAAGAATATATAAACATCCTCCAAACAATACAAACTCTATCCATCTAAAATCAGCAATTGCAAATGAAAAAATATCACTATCGAATAATCCAAGCATTAATATTGATGCACCTGCTGATCCAATAAGAGCAACTACTGCTGGTCTAAGTGAAGACAGCACAGTTTGAACTCCCCCGAAACTTCTATATTTATAATAAAAATGAGCTAAAGTCAGACATATTATAAATGATGGAATTATACATCCAAGTGTACATATTATTGCCCCAAATGGACCTGCAAGTCTTGTTCCAACAAATGTAGAAGCATTAATTGAAATAGGACCTGGTGTCATTTCTGCAATTGTTATTAAATCTGTAAACTCTTCCATAGTCATAAGTCCATGTATGTTTACAACCTGTGCCTGTATAAGAGGAATTGCTGCATATCCTCCACCTACACTAAAAAGCCCAACTTGTATAAATGCAAAAAACAGCTTTAATAATAGTATCATGCTAATTCTGCCTCCTTCTTTCTCATTGATGCAAATAAATCAATTATACCTATACTTAAACAAATTAATATTATAAGCATTGCACTCACTTTAAAGAAATAAGTACTTACAAAGGCAATAATCATCATAGCAATATACATAAAACGTTTTGTTTTAATTACATTCTTTGCAAGATTAATAGTAACATCTAAAATAACTGCTGCAACTCCTGCACGCATTACTTGAAGTGCTATTGCTATATATTTATTTTCACGAAATTCATTATAGAATATTGATATTGTAGATATAATAACCATTGGTGGAATAATTGTACCCAAAATTGCAACAAGTGATCCAATTATGCCATACATACGATATCCTATAATTACAGATGCATTTACAGGAAGCGGACCTGGTGATGACTGTGTAATTGCTGTAATATCAAGCATTTCATCTTCTTCAAGCCATTTAAGTTCTTCAACAAATTTCTTTTTCATTAAAGATACAATTACAAATCCCCCTCCAAACGTACATGCACTTAACATAAACATTGATTTAAATAATATCCATAAAACCTTAGGGTTCCTTTTCTTCATATTGTTTCCTCTCTTTCCTTTATCCTACGAATACTATTTTAATTCAAAAATATATATATGTAAAATATGCGTTTTTTATAAAATCAATAACCAAATACTTATTAATCGTATAAAACTTATGCTCTTATTATTCTAAATATTTTTATGTTTTTGTCTAAAATAAAAAAATCCCTGATAAGGGACTATAAAACTTATAATTGCTATATTGAATTAAGCTATATATGTATAAATACATTTATATTAAACTATTTTATAATTTAATATAAAATAAAAAACAACTGATTTCAGTTGTTTAATGGAGCGGGTAGTGGGAATCGAACCCACCTTGCCAGCTTGGAAGGCTGGA
>JBJEJM010000028.1:0-7388 GCA_051878075.1 Clostridium sp.
TCCAATAATAAGTACTAAATTGAGTTTCTCATTATACAGTTTTTCACAAACCAATCTTATTTAAACATACCACAGCTATATACACTTATATACAAAAATAAAAAATCGCAGGATAATTC
Source organism: Clostridium sp. (assembly GCA_051878075.1). GTDB lineage: Bacteria > Bacillota > Clostridia > Clostridiales > Clostridiaceae > Clostridium. The sequence continues at coordinate 120 of JBJEJM010000028.1, forward strand.
CTACGATAAATTACAAAAATAACAGTATTTTAATCATATAGATTAAAATACTATTTATTTCTCTCTTTAACCGTAGTTTTGTTTAAAGTCAGGAGGCTTTCGAACTGACTTATGAAATCAATTTAAATTCAATGTGATTATAGCAGACAAGTATGAATAATTCAATAAAAATCTAAATTAAATTTCAAATAACATGCTTATTCATTTTTTCTTTCCACAATTCAATGGAAATATCTTAACTTAAATATAAACTGTTAACTAAATATTATTCTTCAACAAATTCAATTACATCTTTGTCAAGTCTTGCTATCCTTGCAAGTGAATAAACATCATATCCTTTTTCTTTAAGAATCTTTGGACCAGGCTGAAATGATTTTTCAATTACTATCCCTATTCCTGCAACCTTTGCACCGGCTTCTTCAACAAGTCTTGCTGCTCCAAGTGCTGCTTCTCCATTTGCTAAAAAGTCATCAATAATAAGTATATTATCTTCTTCATTTATGTATTTTTTTGATAATGTAAGTTCATAATCTGATCCTTTTGTAAATGAATGAACAGTTGTTTGATATACATTACCATTTAATATTTTAGAATTCTGCTTCTTTAATATTACCATTGGAACATTCATCTGCATTGCTGTCATGACAGATGGTGCAATTCCTGAACTTTCAATTGTGAATATTTTTGTTATATTATGATCTTGGAAATATTTTTTAAAATATTTCCCCATTTCGTACATTAGGTCTGGATCTACCTGATGATTTAAAAATGAATCAACCTTCAATACTGTATCAGATAATGCATTTCCTTCTTCTAATATTTTTCTACGTAAGCTTTCCATTTGTATTTCTCCCATCCATATTATGTATTATCAAATAGACTATTTTAATTTTTCACTGTCTATCTTATTTTCTATTAATTCTTTTATTTTTATAATAAATCATATGATAAAAATAAAAGAAACTATTGCTCACAATATATATATATACAAATAAAAAAATCCTCATTAAATACATATTATAAAGTAATTTTAATGAGGTACTCTTATAAAATAAAGTAAACAACTATTATCTTTAATTATAAGAACAGTATGATAAATACTGTATTTTTTATTGTATTACAACCTCATAGTCTGCTAATAACGGCAGCAGGTAGAAACTTTCAGGCCATATCCCTGAAAATATACGAGTATATTTTTTAATATTAATTATTACTATATCATACTAAATCATATTTGTAAAAGTATTTTATATAAATATCCTCAAAAAGTCTTAATAAATGCATTTTTTATGCAGGTCATTAAGACTTTTTAAGCTTTCATAACTTATTTATATTGATTTTCAAGCTCTTCTAAATCATTAATTACCATATTGATAACATCAATTTTAGATTTAGCTTCTTCATTTGTTGGAAGCCATTTTAAACCACATTCTAAAGATTCCTTAGTACTTTTGTACTCTTCTATTAATCTACTTATTTCTTCTGCCATAATGCTCTGCTGCTCAGAATACAGTCAAATATATCCATATTTAATTTTTTCAGATTCAAATATTCTGTTATTTGTTTTTGAATATTTTGACGAGCAGCAGTACCTCCTTTCATTTTTCATTTAATTAAATATAAATTTTAATATTACCCCACTTACTTTTTCTTGAATGCTTTACACTTTTCATTCATTTTAATTTCAGTACTTTCCTTAATGATTACATGTATTCTTTATTTTTAATATATTACAATTTCTGTTTAAAAATTCATATAATTTTTATTAATTTTATCTCTTTGTTTATCATTTCAATAGTTAATCTATGTGAATAGTTACAGCGAATGTTTCCTAATCAGTATCTGTGATTAATATAAAGTCACTTTGACTCTTTATAATCCGCTTACAATACTATATCATATTCACCTCTTTTAAAAATTTCATAGGAATATTATACCATATATTCATTATGATTCCTCCTCTGATAATTCATTTTTTATGCATTAAATTATTTACATATTTTATTATTTTTATCATAAGTATCTATATTTATACAAATGATATCATCATAATTATTCTATTAAATTTGAATAATGTAATATATTCAAAAAAATTTATCTATGATTATTTAAACTCTCAATTAAAAATAACTACATGAGAAATATGTCTGTACCTATTTAATATTCAAAATCGTTATAAAAAATATACAACTATATATTCTTTCACTATTTTTTATCTTCTGTAATAATCACTTTTTAATATGCTATACCATAATATGTTACATACTCCTGCATTATTTTTATCTGATGATCTCAATGTTCCTTCATATTTTAATCCACACTTTTCCATAACTCTGCTTGAATTTACATTACGTGAATCGCATCTAGCTTCAATGCGGTTAACCCCTACATCTTCCATGAAAAATCTTATTACTTCTTTAAATGCTTCAGATACTATTCCTTTATACCACCACTTAAATCCAATGCAATATCCAATTTGAACACTTTCTATATCATAATTAATACTTACTGCACTAATTGAACCAATTGGTTCTCCTATTTCCTTTAGTTCTATTGCCCAGTCATATATAGTATTTTCATCATCTTTTTCATAATTTTTAATAAGCCACTTAACATAACTTATAGACATACTTTTTGCCTTATGCATAGGCCATGATAAATATCTAGTAACATTCTCATCAGATGCCCAGTTATTATACATATGAATTCCATCACTTAACTTAAATTTTCTCATTATGAGCCTGTCCGTTTCTAATGTTACTGTTCCCATATTATTCATATATAATCACCTCAATAATAAAATCCTCACATTCTTCATATTATTTCCACATATAAACAAATTATATTTTATCAATACAATATTATATAATCATAGTTCTTATTATAAATAAATAACTTTTACATTACCATAGATGTTAAAAAACCTATAGTTAAGATTTTTTAACATCTTTCCTATAGGTAATGCTGTTCAGTGTCTATATATTATATTTTAAAATTGAAAATGACTTTTAAATTTTTAATCAAATTCTTCCACTTAATCTGTAATTTAGGTTTTTAAAATGATACACTCCATTATCAACTGAGTCAAGCTCCCAGAACATTTTAAGTTTTTGAGCTTCATCATTGAATTCTGATGGAATATCTCTTTTATTAATTTTCATATTTTTTATCATTATATTAAGATTTCTTTTTTTCCATTGCCTATAATCATCCTCCATCATTTGAAGAACTCTTGATGATTGTTCGCTTTTTATTGCAGGACCATTTAAATCTCGCTGTAAATTTTTTATTGTATGTGCATTTTCTCCCGGATCAAGTATTATAAAGTACCCATAATCATACATACTTCGTATAAGTCTTCCATATATCTGCTTTACTTTTATACATAACTGTGGATAATTAAAATCCTGATAGTTTTTGTTCTGATAAGTTGTTACAGCCCTCAAAATAGGATATTCTGGACTATGATTAGGAAGTTTATCAAGCATTACACAGGATAGACCATCTCCTGGCACATCTATACCTTCAAAGAATCCTTTTGTTCCCAGTATTATTGCCTGCCTGTCTTTATCATTTAATATATTGATTGATTTCTTGCTTTTATGAATTTCAATCTTGCTTCCTCTTGTAAGCATTTCAAGTTCTTCATATGCTGCATTTCTTCTTACATTATTGTTAAACAGTACTAGTGTATGACCATTAAGCTTTTTGCTTGTTTCATATATAAAATTTGAAATTCTTTTTATGAAGTTTGAATCATTATAATGCCCCATATCGTTAAGTGCAAAAATCTTAGTCTGCCTCTTCATATCAAAAACTGGAGGAATACTGAATTCCTTTGCTTTGTCCTGTCCAAGATGTCTCTTCATTCTGTTAAATGAATTTTCAATTCTCAGTGTTGCAGATAAAAATGTTGTACTCTTTACATCTTTCAGCATATGTTCATTTACAAGTTCTCCTACATTCAAAGGTACATTTCTCAATCTAAATTCCTTATATTCTTTATCTATTTCCAGGATCTTTGCAAAAAAACTTGATTTTTCTAGAAATTTATCAAGCATTTCAAATATACCCTTCAGCTTAATAATATAATCATTTATATTTTTATAATCATTGTCTCCATTTACTTCTTCATCCTGTACTATATTAGAAACATATGTATTAAGCATTTTATAAAGAGGATAAATACTTTCTTTAAGTGCATTAATTTCAGGATATAAACTTTTTGTAATTCCTCTTAAATCATCTCTAGGAATAAAAAATTCTGTATTAAAGTCGTATTCACCACTTACTAATCTCATACTTCTGAAATCATTTAATAGTATATTTATATTTACTATTATTTCATTTACAAGATACATTATTTTATCTTTTTCAATTGTCTCCCTAAATCCAAAACTAGCATTAAGATTTAATAAAAGTCCTATAATATTGGGATGCCCTTTATCTATAATATTAAGCATTTCAAGAAAATCACTGCTTGAAAACTCTTCTGCAAAAAAATCATAGCATTTTTCCATCAAATTATGTGCTTCATCTATTATTATGTGATTTATTTTTTTCTTTTCTGAATATGGCCAGCATGATAAAAGAGAATGATTTATCACTGTTAGATTTTCAGTTGGAAGTTCATTATATCTTTTTCTCAAATAACATGGTTTTGTACATTTTTCAAGATTGCATGAATCACTGTCACATGTTACATCTTTAAAATATGTATCAAGCTTAAAATGCTTGATAATCCAATAGCTTATATTTTCAATGTCACCATAATCTCCAGTTTCAGCAAGTCTTCGCAAAAATAATAATGCAAGGTTTCCCTCCATATCTTCCTCAAGCCTATCACACTTATTCAGCCTTTCAATGCATATATAATTAGCTTTTCCTTTCATTGCTCCATATTTTAACTTGTCATCAAGCATTAACTTTTTTAAGATATTTGGAATATCTCTTTCTATAAGCTGATTTTGAAGTTCTTTTGTATTTGTTGATATTATAAAATTAGAATCATCTTTTCTTTTTTTAAGTGTATTTAAATATGATCCTATTGCTGCAATTATTACATATGCAAAAGTCTTTCCACTTCCTGTAGGCGCCTCAATAAATATTCTTTCACCTTTTTCATAGTTTTCACGAATTTTTTTTGAAAACTCCAATTGATTTTTTCTATAAGTATATCCAAAATCCCCGCCATTATTCCATATCTTTTCGTCTTTTAAAAGTTCCTCATAAAGTCTATAATCTATCTTTATATTATCCAATTTATTTTCTGTATCTTTTTTTTCAGAATAAGATACATAATCATAGTCATCATAAATAAAAAATGGTGGCTTCAAAATATATTCTGCCCATTCCCATTCCTTTAAATTATGATAATATTTCTGAATGTTTTCATAAAGTGTTCTTTTTTTATTGCCTCTGTCCTCTTTATTCCATAGTCTGCACAAAATACTATTGACTACTTTAAGGGTATTTATTGAATCATCTAGTCCTCTGTGAAGTTCATTTTTATTCATATTAGTAACACACTTCATCAGATAGTCTAGGTTATATTGTTTATGATGTGGTTCAATTACTGCTGCAAATTCCATAGAATCTATTATTTTATTTTTTATGTTTGGAAGATGATATCTAAAAAACTTTCTTTCAAAGTCTCCATTGTGACATATAATAGTGAGATCTTCCAAAAACTCCTCAAGTTCATTTTTTACTAAATTTAAAGAAGGCGCCCTCCGTAAATCTTCCTCTTTCAATCCAGAACATAGGCTATATATTTCAACTGGAATACGTCCCCTCGGCTTAATCAATGTCTCAAATGTTGTTGCAACATTATTCTTAAATTTTATTGCTCCGATTTCAATAATTTCACTACATACTTCGTCAAGTCCAGTTGTTTCTATATCAAGATATATTACATTATCAAGTATACTTTTCTCCTGCTCCAACATAAACTGCTCCTATTAATACTATAATAAATAATGTACATATTATATCACATTTAATTAAAAAATATTTAATCTCAAGTATAATCAAGTTATAGATAGTAAAAAGCAAAAAGACTGGACTCTTTAAATAATAGTGCCAGTCTTTCTTTTATGCATTTTTAATCATTGATTATTACTTCAACTTTATATCCATCTGGGTCAGTTACAAAATAATATCTTGGTGGTTCACCTGGAAGACCTTTAAGATCTGTTACTTCATAACCCATTTCAATATGTTTTTCTCTTAATTGAACTATGTCATCTGCTCCTATAGCAATATGACTGAAACCATTTCCGATTTCATATGGCTTTTCTGGATCATAATTGTATGTAAGTTCAATTTCATATCCGCCTTCTTCATTGCTTAAGTATACTAAAGTAAACTTATGCTCTGGGAAATCCTTTCTTCTTGTTTCTATAAGTCCTAATCCATTTTTATAGAATTCTAAGGATTTTTCAAGATTCATTACTCTGATGCAAGTGTGTAACATTTTCACCGCCATATTAATACCTCCATAATATATATTCTCATTAAAAATCTTAATTTAATTCATCTATAATATAAGATTTACTTATAAATCATATATTATAGATAATATATAATATTATCTTATATGTCAATTTTTTCTTCGTATTATTCAATCATATAACTGAATTTAGAAATTAAATCCAGAATAATTTATAAATTATTCTGCATTCTATAAAGTAGGAAGAACTTTGATTTGTTATATTCAGAGATATATAAAATATCCATTTTTTATATACTTCTATCATAAACCAATTGACTATAATAATTTACTAATTTATAATACTTATTAGTAAATTATTATTATTAATTGTATATATTATAAAAGTTTGAAAGAAGGCGTTATCCAATGAAAAACAATCATATTTCTGAAAATATACACTATGTTGGTGTAAATGACAGATCATTAGATTTATTTGAAAGTCAATATAAAATACCTAATGGTGTATCATATAATTCATATGTAATAATTGATGAAAAAATAGCTGTAATGGATACTGTTGATAAAAAAGCAGGAACTGAATGGCTTGAAAATATTGAAAACACTCTTTGTGGAAGAAAAGCTGACTATCTTATAATTTCACATTTAGAACCAGATCATGCTGCTAATATTAAAAATTTAGCATTAAAGTATCCTGAAATGAAATTAGTTGGTAATGCAAAAACATTCAACATGCTTCCACAATTCTTTGACATGGATATAACTAATAGAACAGTAGTTGTTGCTGAAGGCGATGAATTATGTTTAGGTAAACATAC
>JBJEJM010000029.1:0-7329 GCA_051878075.1 Clostridium sp.
AATCCTACAATATTAAAATATAAATTCAACTGCTGTTTATTAGCAGCATAAATGAGAAAAGGCCTGAAGTTCAAAACTTCAGGCCTCAGTCTTCATTTATTAAAAATTAATAAAGATTCTTTAATGCAATTAAATCTAAGAATGTGATTTTTCCATCACCATTAGTATCTGCATTTGCTGTATTGATTTCTGTATTTCCACCATTGTCGATGTATCCTTTTAATGCTGTGTAGTCTTTATCATCTACTACTCCATCACTATTAACATCACCTTTGACAGAGCCTCCAAATAACATTGAGTAAGTACCATATGCTATAGCAGCATCAACTTGTCCCCAATATCTGTGATAAGCAACTTGAGTATGCTCACCTTTATCATATGCATCCTTAAATTGCTTGTAAGAAGGATCTTTCTTATATTCTGAACGTAAATCTATGAAGCTTGTTCCATTTTTAATTTCAGCTCCATTAGCCATCTTACCTGTCCATCCTTCTGGAGTAGTTATCTTATTGTCAAAGTACTTAGCTGGATCTACATCTTCAGGACAAGTTAATCCTACAGAATCTGAGTAATTATCCCACATACGGTCAAGGATTTCTTTAGCAGCATTTTGAGTTCTGTCTGTAATGCTTGCTGTTTTACCGTTGAATGTAACTGTTTCACCATCAAATCCATACTTAGCATTTGCTGCACTGATGTAAGATAATGTGTTAGCTAATGAACCATTAACTCCAATATCAGTTCCACTATAGCTCTTAACTTCTACATGAAGATCTGGATTTCCAGTAGATTCACCAGTCCATGTATCTGGTTGACCGCTCCATCCTAAAGTACTTGGTATTTCAAATGTTCCATCATCTTTAATATGGATATTTTCAAGTGCCCATTTAGCCCATTTATTAAGAACTGATTGTGCTCTTTCATCACCAGTTTCATAATAGTATTCAGCAAGACGTTGAAGTGACCATACCTGCATACCAAACCATTGGTTACTTGGTGGATCTAAGTATACTGGTGCTTCATCATAAACCATTCCATAGAATGTTGGAGCTCCTTCTGGATATTTTTGATAACTTCCGTTATCAGTAGTGTAAGAATTTGTACATCCACCAGCTATAGCACCTTCACTAGATTGTAACCATTGATATAATTCAATTTGTCTGTCAAGACTCTTGCTCCAGTCAGATTTACCATTTGCTGATTTAGATGTGAATGCATCTGTACCATTGCTAGCATTATCATCTGATAATACCCATGCAGCCATTGGGTTTTGGTAACCAAAGTGGTTATGAGAACATCCAATTCTCCAAGCCCATGAACCCCAGTCTTCTACATCAGTATCTCCACCCCATGAATAGTACCATCCAAGTAAGTAGTGCTTGTTAGTTCCTTGATCAAGACCGTTATCTTCACCTATATTTCTGAAGTATTTATCATACATAGATAATCTTAAGTAATCACCAAGCTTAGTAGCTTTTGATATACTCTTATCAACAGCATTATCCTTTCCTCCATCTTTAGCCCACTTATCAGCCCAGTAAGTAGCCTGAATAGCACGGGCATCAGCATCTGAAGCTATTGTATATCTCCATTGGTGAGCATATTTTCCTGTGTTGTCTGTTGTGAATAAGCTTAAGAAACCTTCATCACCTTTATCACTTCCGTAAGTCTTAGCATCATCCCATGATGGATGTGTTACAGTCTTAAATGCTGATTCATAAGGTCCTCTTTGATATGTGTTGATAAATACTGGATCTGTACTTGATTGATCATATCCTGATTTACCATCTTTACCATGCTTACCATATCCATACCAGTTATCAGTATCTAATAACCAGTGCATACCGTAGATATCATCAGTACCATAAGTGTCCTTTAATTCACTGCTTAATGTTTCTGAACCAACCTTTGCCTGATTATTTCCTACACTTGGATATTTGCTTACTGATAAATATTCATTAGCAAGAGTAGCTGGTTTGCTGCTATCATAATAACTGTTATTTGGTTGATCTTCATGTGATGGAATCATGAACTTTTCAGTTGAATCCCATGCTTTATTAAATTCTGACCAGTCACCTGTAAATTTACCATACATAGCTTCAAGCCATATATAATAACTGAAAGTTTCAGATGTAGTTTCATGACCGTAGTCAGGACCTTCACATAAGAAAGTTTCACGAGAATGGTAAGGTATCTTATAATCCTTTCCATCTTTAGTTATTTCTCTATAGTATCCATTAGCTGGATCACTTAATTTTTCTCTCATTTCTAGGAAACGTTGAGCATATACATCATTTGCTTTTCCATCAGCTGTTGCTGCATGAACATTCAATGTTGCAAGCTGTGTTCCTAACATAGTAGTGCATAACGCTGCTGCTGCTATAAATTTCACTTTATTTCTTATCATTATTAAACCCTCCGCATATTAATTTGCTTATTATAAAGCATCTATCTTATCTATAGATTTTTAAATTAAATTTTTTAATGCTATCAAATCAAGAAAGTTTATCTTTCCATCTTTGTTTGTATCTGCACTATCATTATTAATAGCTGTTCCCCTGTTTCCATTATCTATATAGCTCTTCAATAACATATAATCTGATGAATCTACAGAACCATCAGAGTTCACATCTCCTAACTTTATTTCAGAACTTCCTTCAGAACATACAGATACATAACCTGCAAGTGCTCCTACGAGACCTGCATTATAATCAATTGCCACTTCTGTCTGTGTATATCCATCTAATATATCATTGAAATTATCATTTATATCAGGTCCACCAACAAGTGCACCTCTCAACACATGTTTATTAGGAAGATTCTTATAATCTGCCTCATTCTGCATATAGCCATTTGCTGCTCTATGATGTACATGTATTGGCCATTTATCTCCGTATCCAATTAAATATGACATACCTTTTGGATTTTTACCCATTATATAATCAAGCTGCGATTCTGCAAGTTTAGTAAGCGACTCATCCCTAGTATCTTTATAATATATTAAGGCAATCATTGAAGCCGCTGATGCATATCTTAAAGATCCATAATCATTTAATACTTTTAATCCCCCATTGCTTGTAGGAATACTGTTCTTCCAATAATTCATATTGAAATCAATAGATTTCTTATATTTTTCTTCACCAGTTAGCTGATATAACTTCAATACTGTTGGCACTTTCATGTCATTCCAGCACATTGTCCATGTTGTATCAAGCCATGGTGAATCTTTTACTATAAGCTGCTCAGCATCATTTAGATAATTTTTATTTTTAGTAGCATCATATAACCACGCTGCTGCCCATGCTAAATCATCATTGTACGCTGATGATTGATAAAATGTTTGTCCATCGCCTTTGCCTGGGTTGCTCTTACCCATTTCATAGAGATCCTTTGCGCTTTTCAAGCATTTTTCCGCATATGAACTATCAATATCTTTATAATTCAAATACATAATGCTCAAAGCTGCTGAAGTTTCTCCTAAAATATCTGAAGCTGCATGTGATGAATCTGCTATAAATATATTATCTCTTCCAGTATCATCCTGCTTTTCTGGGGGCCCCCAATAATTATGATCAGTATTTCCGTCTCCTACCTGATATACAAACTTGCCGCTTTCATAATTACATTTTAAGAAGTAATCTGTAAAATACTTTAATTGTTCTAATTGTTTATTAAATGTATTGGACTTTGTAAAACCATCTTTAAATTCATATAAAGCCCAGCCTAAAACTGATGCTGAATATCCTTGTGGTAATCCAAATTTAACATGATCCCCTGCATCGTGATAACCGCCTGTTAAATCAAGACCAATTGATTTTCCATCATTTGTATGACATGCTGATCTCCAGTCAAAACTATTATCTTCAGCCACATCTTTTCCACATTTATTGGCATCATAAAATTCAATTGAATATTTGAGTGCAGTCTTATAATCCATTCCATCGCTTGCAAATGCTGCACTGCTAATGCCTAATGAAGTAAATAATGAAGCTGCTAATATAGCTGATATTATTTTCCCTCTTCTTATCATCTTTTTTACCTGCTTTTTCTTGTTAAATTTTAGATATTATTACCTGATTCAGCTTTATATTAATCTCCGCCCTATAACTTATTACTATAACTTATTATTTAAAGCTATTAAATCAAGAAAATTAATTTTACCGTCTTTATTTACATCTGCATTTTTAGTATTGATTTCACCAGATAAACTACCTGAATCAATATATTTTTTTAATGCACTATAGTCTTTAGAATCCATTACTTTATCACCATTTACATCACCTATTAATACGCCGCTGCCTGATGGCTCAGTTCCAAATACAAGCTTTCCATCATCATAAACTGTAATGTTATCGCTCTTTACTGGTGTGCTGCCTGGTGTAGTTGGGATTCCCTCATAAGAATAATCGTTAGAATTATCCCACTGTGCTTTTTCTGGTGCAGTAATTCTGAATTGGACTTCCTTCCTGTATTGAGACTGTCCGCCTGGATAAATCTTTGTTCCTGTATAATCAGCTTCCACATAATAAATGTGATTTGATTCATCCCATGGAATTAAATCTGAAACCTTTGCACCGTTACTGTAGTTAGTGCTTACTTTTAAATCATCAACTGTATATCCCTGATCATAAAGCTCACTTAAATCCATAAAATATTTAAATGATAACTTGTCTCCAACCTTTGCAGGCCATCCAGATTTGTTATTTAAAAGTGCTTTTATTTCAACAAAATTCTTTGATGCTGCATTAACAGTTGCTTCAACATAAAATTCATCATTTGTCTTTTTTTCTATAGCATTAAAGTTTGGAATTGGATCTCCACCATGTAGCTTATACATCTTTGCAAGTGCTCCTGTGAATCCTGCATTATAGTCATCACCAACTTCATTTGTTACATAATCGGCTACATCATCAACATATGATTTATCGTTAGGTTCTTTTGGTCCTCCGACTAATGCTCCATAATAAAGATGTCTTGCATATTCAGGTACTTTCTTATCATCAGCCCATGAAGCTTGTGCTTCTCTATGATGGATATTCTTAGGATAATTTTCACCAAATCCAACAACAAAGCTTCTTCCTGTGCTTCCTAAAGCATAATTCATCTGCTGTTCCATAAAGTTCTTATAAGTTTCTACTTTGTCCTTTGAGCATCCTTTCCATTCAGACCATACACCTGCAAGGAATGCCTGTGTTGTAGCATATCTTAATGATCCCCATTGATCAAGCCATGCTAAGCCGCCATCAGTATATTTAACATGTTGTCCTTGATATCCAGTTGTCCAATAGTCAAGGTTTCTTTCAACACTTTCCTTATAAAAATCCTTACCAGTAATTCTTGCGAGAAGCATCTGTGCACCATAATGTACATCATCCCAGCAGTGAGCCCATTTATAAGATATAGTATCAGTCTGCTGTTCTCTTCCCCATTTATCAACAAAGCTTTCAGCCTTATCTACATAGCTTTTATCTCCAGTTGCCAAGTATATCCATATTGAAGCCCAGGATAAATCATCATAAAATGTGCTGGTTGGATAAAATTGTTTCATATCATTAGATATTCCTGCATCACTTTGAGTTTCTGCTGCAAATTCAAATAATTCTTTTGCATGCTTTAAACATTTAGCTGCATAATCTGGATCGCTGTCTTTGAATATTGCTGCTGCTGAGGCCAATGAAGCTGCTGCTTCAGCAGATACTGAAGATCCTGGATTTTCTTTATCTACTCTTAATGTTGGTCTTTCCATCTGCATTACTTCAGAAGGTCCCCACCATGAGTGGTCTAAATTTCCATTACCTACTTGATAATAATACACATATTTTTCTGGATGACATTTCATTAAATAATCATTAACCCATTTAATATCACTTAAAATGTATTTAAGCTGATCTGTCTCTTCGTAAGCATCTCTATCTTCATATACTGACCATGCAAGCATAGCTGCTGTATAAGACATTGGTAAATTGAATTTTACAAAATCACCGCAGTCATATAAACCTCCTGTAAGATCTAATCCTACATCAGCACCATCATTTAATCCTGAATCGCCTCTCCAGTTATCTCTTTTATCTTCAGGGAGTTTACCTGAACGTTGAAACTCATAAAAGATCAGAGCCTTCTGAAGTGCTTCTCCATAATTAAAATTACTGCTGTTACTTGCTGCTAACACTGGCATATTAGATACTGACATAGTAGTCATTATAGAAAGGGCTACTGCTGCAATAAATCTATTTCTAAATTTCATTATTCTGCTCCTTTCATATTAAACTTTATACTTCATATTTTTACTAATTTATAAATTTTATACATCAGATGGTTATTATAAGAATTTATAATAACCTAACTGATAATATAATTGCATTTTGAAAATTATAGTATAACTATATCTCCAATTTTGCTTGTAAGATTCATAGCTTTACCATCTTTAGTTGCATAAGTCATATTAACAATGTCTATTGGAAGTACATCTCCAGATTTTAAGTCACTGTTTAATTTTAATTCAAATGTAGCAAATGTATATTTACCATGAACAAGTGAAGAAGTCTGATTCTTAGCATTAGGGAATAATCCATAGTTAACTACAGTATTGCTAGCTGGTACATAATTGCTTACTACAACGTCAGCAACTTTTTCTAATTCTGCTCCCTTTGTAACTTTTACAAATTCAGCTTTATTTGAGTCAATTTTAAAATCAAATCCTACACCGTAAGTATCTACATCATCAGGAATGTTGATTAATACTGGAATTTTAACTGTTTCACCAGCTTTAGCTTTAACTGAATCAGCTGTAATATTTAATTTAGTATCAATATCTTCATCACCTGAAGCATCTTTTGCTTTAACAGTAACTGTTAAATCTTTTTCGATATTTCCATCAAATACAAATGCTATTTTTGCATCACCATCAGCTAAAGTACTTAAGTAACTTTCTTTGATTGTTACTTTATTACCAGAAACACTATAGTCTTTTCCTGCTTTTAATACAGTGCTTCCATTTTTAATAGCTGTTAATTCATGATTATTGTATGTTACATTTACAACAACATCTGCTGGTTCATTTTTATCAAACACTGCTTTTTCTGGTGTTATTACAGGATCTTTTACTTCTACTACTTGTTTTTCTATTACTTTTACTGTAACAGTGCTGCTTGTACCATTAGCAAAATTGTATGTTAATGTATGATTTCCAGCTTTTAATGTAGCTAAGTAAGAATCTTTTAATGTTACTTTTCCATTAGCATTAGTGTAATCTGTACCTGCTTTTAATGTAGCATTACCATTTTTTATGCTCTTTAATGCTGCATCTTTTTCATGACCTTTGTAATCTAT
>JBJEJM010000030.1:0-2013 GCA_051878075.1 Clostridium sp.
CTACAACCATATACATAAGAGCATTGATTATTGCTGCTGCAACTGTGCTTCCACCCTTTCTTCCTTTTACTCTTATGTATGGTATATTTAATTCATCCATATTCTCCTTGCTTTCAGCTGCTCCTACAAATCCTACAGGTACTGCTACTATAAGTTTTGGATTTGCTCTGCCTTCTTTTATAAGCTCTTTCAATCTGAATAATGCTGTAGGTGCATTTCCAAACACAAATATGTCTACATTGTCTTCACACGCTTTTTCTACAGCTGCCATACTTCTTGTTATGCCTTTTTCCTTTGCTTCTATATGAACTTCCGGCTCATTTACATAACATATAACTTTACTATGTGTTTTTGCCAATGCCATTTTATTTATTCCGTTAAGTGCCATATTGGTATCTGTGTATATTTTAGCACCCTTTGAGAAAATCTCTTTTGCTGTACTTATGGCATCCTTACTTATTTCAACCAGATCTTTATATTCAAAATCTGCTGTTGTATGAATTGTTCTCTTTATAATTAAAAGTTCTTCTTCTGAAAATGAATGTTCTCCCATTTCTTTTCCTATTATTTCAAAGCTTTTCTTTTCAATCCCCATAGGATCTTTTAAATAATCCATATTATTACCTCTCTATCTACGCAGAATCCTAAATTTTATCGTATTGTACTAATCCTTTAAGAAAATCAATATTTCCAAGGAAATTAATATGAGCATATCCTGCTAATGTATTATTTTTTACATAACCACATTTCCATTTTATTATTTCTCCATCATATTGATGTTTTTCAATTTCATATATAGTCTTTTCATTTACATCTACATCTGACTTGTGAAATTCATGAGCATTTATTTTTATATTTCTATCAAAATATCCCTTGTCTTCTATACTTAAATTACAATATCCAAAACGCTGAAGTCTCTTTGTCATAAAGCTCTTCCCCTTAAAGAAGCCTACCATACTGCTTCCATCAATTTCTTCCGTAAGATACATAAGGCCTCCACATTCTGCATAACATCTTAATCCTGCATTTAACGCATTTCTTATACTGATTCTCATGCTTTCATTTTCCTCAAGTTCTTTCTTAAATACTTCTGGATAACCTCCTCCTATATATAAGAAATCTAAATTCTTTGGAATACTCTTATCTTTAAGCGGGCTGAAATAAATAACTTCACCCAGTTTTTCTAATAATTCAATATTGTCTTTATAGTAAAAACTAAATGCCTTATCTAGTGCAACTCCTATTCTAAAACCTTTATTCTCTAATCTATTCTGGTAAGCAGTTTCTTTGTCTACTATATTAAATTCTTTCATAGAGCTTAATATAGCATCTACATCAACATATTTCTCAATCATTTCACCACATATATCCAGTTTTTTCTCAATATCAAGAACTTCCATACTCTGTACAAGTCCCAGATGTCTGCTTTCTAAAGTGATATCATTATTTTTAGGAACATATCCAAAAACCTGAATATTGCAGTTTTTTTCAATTGTATATTTTAATAATTTATAATACTTTTCACTGACTGAATTAATAACAATTCCAGCAATATTAGCATTTCTATATTCCTTCATTCCTTTTATTTCTGCACAAATAGTTGAACTCTGTCCCTTAGGAGTAATTACCAGTATAATAGGCATATCATCTAATATTTTAGAAACATGATAAGTTGAAGCATTTTCACCAGCTCCTATTCCATCATATAATCCCATGACACCTTCAATTATTCCAACATCACCATTACCTTTAATGAAGCTGTATTTTACTCCATCTTCCCCCATTAAATATACATCTAGATTTCGTGATGCAATTCCAGTAACTTCTTTATGGAAAGCCGGGTCAATATAATCAGGTCCAACTTTATATCCCTGTACAGTATAATTCCTATTCTTCAGTGCTTTCATAAGACCAAGGGTAAAAGTAGTTTTTCCTCCACCACTTGAATTAGATCCTATAATTATGGACTTCATAAAACATCAACCTTTCCTAATTGTCTTATGATTTTTTTAT
>JBJEJM010000030.1:2113-3231 GCA_051878075.1 Clostridium sp.
AGGACAGTCTGAAGCATTCCATAAACTGCATTTGATGCATGTGCTGTACCATGACCAAATAACACAACACTTTCTTCTCCATCAAGAATATCTTTTATACTATCTATAAACAAAGTATAGTCCTTTGGAACTTCTTCTATACCTTGATAGAAAAATATTGGACGTCCAACCTTAATTATTTTAAAATCATTAGTATACATTTCAGCAATTCCTTTTATGTAGTCAAATTCTTCACCTGGAATTATATGTAGAGGCTGAATTATAACTTCTTCAAATCCTTTATTTTTCAAATCCTCTAAAGCTTCTTCCGGCTTTAATATCTCTATGCCATCTCTTTCTTTCAGCTTTTTAATTATTCTATGTGCTGTAAATGCTCTAAAAACTTCATAATCCTTAAATTCTTCTCTTATTTTATTTTCAATTTTTGTAATAGAATTTTCTAGTGCATCTAAATGACTTGTTCCGAAACTTACCACTAATATAGATTTTTTCATTATTTTTCCTCAACTTTCAATAAAAAAATTCTTTTACCCATGGTAAAAGAAGAAACAAATATCAAATAAAATGTATGATTATTTTAATATAAAAGCACTGAAGTACTTTTTATAAAACTTGAGACATTTTATTTATATACCTATTCTCCTTCCCACCGAAGGTAATAGTCTATAAGATTAATCAGGCAGGTCTCCTGGCTTAGGTATCATCCTTAAACACTATTCCTTCCCAGAAACACTTTTCCAGTGGATAATATAATGTAAGTCCTCCATCACAGTAGCGGGGGCTGCATCAGATTCAAACTGATTTCCCTTTTAATTCAATAAGTCATTAAAATATCTTATTGAAACCTAAAATCATTTATTTTTTTCTATATTATAAAGTAGAATAATGCTTTATTCAACATTAAATTTTATAATTATTTGTATACTATTTTCTTAAGAGTAAACAAAAGTATATATTACAATATATCTTCATAATTAAAATATATAGCTTGTCTTTATATGTATGATTTTTATCTAATGTATTAAACATCCTTCATTAAATTCATTGATATCCCCATTAAAATTTCCAATGTATTCTCCAATATGTTTTCTTGTAGAATACTGATGTCCTACTAAATT
>JBJEJM010000030.1:3331-7324 GCA_051878075.1 Clostridium sp.
AAGTCCCACTTATATTTAGATATCATCTTATAGAAATTATCTGCCTGCTCTTCCGGCGTACTTGTATTTACTAAATAATGATATGCACCAACTTTCATGCCGAGATTTTTACATTTCTTATAATAATCATCCATATATGAATCTTCATAAGTTGCACCTTCTGTAGCTTTTATATAAACATAACTGCATCCAGCTTCTGATGGTGAAGATAAATCTATATTTCCGTCATTATTAGAAACATTAATTCCTTTAACATCTTCATGCTCAGTATCCATGGCTTGTACATATTTGTTTTCATATACTGAATCAGAAGTAAATGCATATAATACAAAAATCCCAAAAAGCAGAATTCCAATATAATAATATTTATATTTTTTATTAAAAATATTACTTTCTTTCAGCATATGAATCTTCTTATGTAAAACAACAGGTGATAATAAATTGTTCTTCACTATTAAAAACAGTATTATTAAACTAATTAAATATAACATTATTGACTCCTCCAACTATCTAAATTTAGAGTATCATAGATAAACAGTAATTTTAAGGGTTTTTATACAAATTTTATATTTAATTAATAATTCATTAATTTAATCTTCATAATAGAAATAAGTTCTATTAAAATAAATTCATTTAAATAAAAGAGATGTACCATGCTCTGATACATCTCTTTTATACAAATTTTTATTTTGCCATTCCTTCATAATCCTTCAGGAATTTTTCAATTCCTGCATCTGTTAGTGGATGATTAATCATTTGAATAATTATTTTATATGGTATTGTTGCTATATCTGATCCTGCTTTTGCACATTGTAATACATGTATTGGATTTCTGATACTTGCTGATATTATCTCTGTATCAATATCATGAATTGCAAATATTTCTGATATATCTTCTATTAATCTTATACCTTCATTTGCAATATCATCTAATCTTCCTAAAAATGGACTTACATAAGATGCACCTGCTCTTGCTGCAAGTAATGCCTGTAATGCTGAAAAGATTAAGGTAACATTTGTTTTTATTCCTTCTTTACTAAGAATGCTTACTGCTTTTAATCCTTCTTCACACATTGGAATTTTTACAACCATGTTTTTATGTATCTTGGCTATTTCTCTTGCTTCTTTAAGCATTCCTTCGCAATCCATTGATATAACTTCTCCACTTATAGGTCCATCAACTATTGATGTTATTTCTTTTATTACTTCTTTAAAGTCACGTCCTTCTTTTGCTATAAGTGAAGGATTTGTAGTAACTCCACATATTACTCCTAAATCATTAGCTTTTTTTATTTCCTCAATATTCGCTGTATCTACAAAAATTTTCATAATAATTCCCCCAATAAATTATTTTAATAATTGCATTCTTTTCTATATTTTATCATATTTACTACTACTTTTAAAATATTAAATTAAATTCTACATGAATATTGTTTTTTATTTATTATAAATCAAGAATTGTCAAAATATCCTTATTACTTCAATTTTTCTAATACTGATGTTCCTATTGTATTTTCAGGCATTTCAACATCGAAATTATCTGCTATTGTTGCCCCAAGACATGCAAATGTATCACATGTATCTAATATTCCATAGCCCTTCATCGATGGAGAATATGCTAAAAATGGAACATATTCACGAGTATGATCACTTCCTGTATATGTTGGATCATTTCCATGATCTGCAGTTATTATTAATAAATCATCTTCTTTTAAGTTATCAATTACTTTTCCAAGATTCACATCAAACTTTTCTAATTCCTGTGCATATCCTTCTGGATTTCTTCTATGCCCCCATAGAGCATCAAAATCTACTAGATTTACAAAGCATAATCCTTTAAAATCTTTATTCATAAGTTCTAAAGTCTGTTCCATTCCATGAACTGAACTTTTTGATTTATGAGATTCTGTTATTCCTTCTCCATCAAATATATCACTTATTTTACCAACTGATATAACATCATAATTATTATCTTTTAATACATTTAATACTGTTCTTCCATATGGCTTTAAAGCATAATCATGTCTATTGCTGGTACGTGTAAATCCATGTTCTTTATCTCCAAGATATGGCCTTGCAATTACCCTTCCTACTTTCCATTCATCCTTTAAAGTAATTTCTCTTGCTATTTCGCAGCATCTATATAATTCATCTAAACCAAATGTTTCTTCATGGCCACATATCTGTAATACTGAATCTGCTGATGTATAAACTATCATATCACCAGTCTTCATTTGATGTTCTCCAAGCTCATCAAGTATTTCAGTACCACTTGCACTCTTATTTCCTACTATTCCATGACCAGTTCTCTTTTCTAGTTCATCTAATAATTCTTTTGGGAATCCAGTATCAGTGAAAGTTTGGAATGGTTTTGTAATATGAAGACCCATCATTTCCCAGTGTCCTGTCATTGTATCTTTTCCGACACTTGCTTCTTTCATTTTCATTGCATATCCTAATGGATTGTCAATTTTATCAACATGCTTCACAGGATGCAGATTTGCTAATCCTAATTTTTGAAGATTAGGTATCTCAAAGTGATCTACCGAATCAGCTATATGTCCTAATGTGTCTACATTAATATCTCCATATTTTTCAGAGTCATCCATCTGACCAATTCCAAGAGAATCTATTACTATTGTAAAAATTCTATTATATTTTTTCATTTTTTAATCATCCTTCCTTGATTTAAATATCACAAATTTATAATACTCTAAAGATTAACTATATATCTAATAAACATAAAGTTAATCTATTATCTATACTTGAAGATAATAATATTATTTATTCACTTTACATATTCCTTCAAATATCTACTATATTATTAGTATTTCCTTTATGACATTTATTATTTTCTACCACTTATACAGTGATACTTATAGTTGTATTATAATTTAGTATGCCTATTTAATACAACTATTTTAATACAACTATATTAATCATATTTTAAAATATCCTATCTTAGTTTTAATTGATAAAATCATCTTAATTTATTTCAAAGAGATGTTCTAATAATACATAAAATAACATAATCTATAAACAGTCCAGTATTTTAGATATATTCTTAAGAAGATTTTAATTTTATTTTTTTTTAGTTATGTTATAATTAAACATAGTCATGATATTAAAACAAGAAATAAATGTAATTTTATAATTACTTATTCTTAGGACGGAGGTTAAATCAATGGAGTTTATAGAAATTTTGAAAGCCCTGATTCTCGGCATTGTAGAAGGAATTACAGAGTGGCTTCCAATTAGTAGTACAGGACATATGATTTTAGTTGACCAATTTTTAAAATTGAATGTTTCGGCAGACTTTATGGAAATGTTCTTAGTTGTTATTCAGCTTGGTGCAATCCTTGCAGTTATAGTATTGTATTGGAATAAAATATTCCCCTTTAAATTCAACAATGGATTAGAAATAGAAAAAGATACACTAATTATGTGGGTCAAAATAATAGTGGCATGTATACCTGCTGCTGTTGTAGGTTTATTATTCGACGATAAACTTAATGAATTATTCTATAATCCAACAACAGTTGCCATAATGCTTATATTGTTTGGTATATTATTCATAGTTATTGAAAACTATAATAAAGGAAAATCATCTAAAATCAATGATTTATCTGAAATAACATATTATGTAGCTATTATGATTGGTTTATTCCAGCTTATTGCAGCTGTATTCCCTGGAACATCTCGTTCAGGTGCAACAATTGTTGGTGCATTAATGATTGGTGTATCAAGAACAGTAGCAGCAGAATTTACTTTCTTCCTTGCAATTCCAGTTATGTTTGGTGCAAGCGCATTAAAACTTCTAAAGTTTGGACTTGCCACTGGATTTACAATGACAGCTGGTGAAGCTTCTATACTTCTAGTTGGAACTGTTGTTGCTTTTATCGTATCAATTTTATCAATCAAATTCTTAATGTCATACATTAAGACTAATGATTTCAAAGCTTTTGGATGGTATAGAATTATTTTAGGAATAAT